>SXZC01000037.1 GCA_005788075.1 Actinomycetota bacterium | reverse complement strand
GGTGGGGTCGGGCTCGGTGATGTGGTGGGCGTCGCCCGACAGGCCGTAGCCCGCGAGCTCGCAGATGATGTCGGCGCCGCGGTCGAGCGCGTGGCCGAGCTCCTCGAGCACCAGCACCGCGCCGGCCTCCCCCATCACGAACCCATCACGCCCGATGTCGAAGGGGCGGCTGGCGGTGCCGGGGTCATCGTTGCGCGTGGACAGCGCCTTCATGGCGTTGAAGCCCGCGATGCCCACCAGGGCCACGGCGCCTTCGGTGCCCCCGGCCAGCATGGCATCGGCGCGGCCGAGCCGGATGTGGTCGAAGGCATCCCCGATGGCGTGGTTAGCCGACGCGCACGCGGTGGTGGAGCACGACAGCGGGCCCTGCAGGCCGATCTCCATCGACGCCTGGGCCGCGCCCATGTTGGCGATGATCGTGGGGATGAACAGCGGGCTCAGGCGCGTGGGGCCGAGGTCGCGCAGGCGCACGGTCTGCTCGTGCCAGGTCTGGATGCCGCCGATGCCCGATCCGATGATCACGCCCATGCGGTCCGGCGTGACCGTGCCCTTGATCCCGGAGTCCTCGTAGCCGAGCATCGCCGCCGCCACGCCCAGGTGCGAGAAGCGGTCCATGCGCCGGGCGGTCTTGCGGTCGAGGAACTGCTCGATGTCGAAGCCGTCGGGCACCTCGCATGCGAAGTGCGTGTCGCACTCCGTGGGATCGAACTGGCGGATCACCGCCGCGGTGGAGGTGCCGGCCTTCGCGGCATCCCAGGAATCCTTCGCGCCGATTCCCAGCGGCGACACCACGCCGAGGCCGGTGATCACCACCCTGCGCAGGCCCTTCCCGTCTATGAGCGTTGTACCCATCGCGACTCCCGCCTACATCCCCAGCCCGCCGTCCACCGGGATGACCGTCCCGGTGATGAACGACGCGGCGTCCGAGCAGAGGAATGCCACGAGGCCCGCGACATCCTCCGGTGTTCCCAGTCGCCCGAGCGGGGTATGGCTGATCAACTGCTCCTTGATGTCATCCGACAGCACGTCGGTCATGTCGGTGCTGATGTACCCCGGCGCGATGGCATTGGCCCTCACCCCGCGGGATCCCGCTTCCTTTGCGAGCGACTTCGTCATGCCGATAAGTCCGGCCTTCGCGGCAGCGTAATTCACCTGCCCCGCATTGCCCATGAGACCCACCACCGACGACACCGCCACGATCGAGCCCTCGCGCCGCTTCATCATGCCGCGCAGCGCCGCGCGCGCGCAGTAGAAGGAACCCGAGAGGTTGGTGTCGATCACCGCGCGCCAGTCGTCGTCGCTCATGCGCATCATCAGGCCATCGCGGGTGATGCCGGCGTTCAGCACCAGCGCGCCCAGCGGCCCGAGGGCATCCTCGGCGCCGGTCACCACGGCCTCCGCAGCGGCGGGGTCGGCGATGTCGCCCTGCACCACCGCGGCCTTCGCGCCGGCAGCCTCCACCGCGGCGGCGGTGGCCTCGGCGCCGGCGAGGTCGTTCACGTAGCCCACCGCCACGTCATGGCCACCGTGGGCCAACGCCACGGCGCACGCCGCGCCGATGCCGCGGCTCGCACCGGTGACGAGGGCCGTGCTCATGCCATCACCTCTGCCAGGCCCTCCAGGCCCTCGGGCCCCGATACCTGGTGCAACGTGGCATCCCGCTTGATCCTCTTCACCAGGCCCGAGAGCACCCGGCCGGGGCCGAGCTCCACGAAGGTGTCCGCGCCCATGGCCACGGCGGTCTCCACGGCGTGCCCGAAGCGCACCGGTGAGGTGAGCTGGTCGAGCAGCACGGGCCGCATGCGATCGGCCGGCTCCACCTGCGCAGTGGTGGTGGACAGGAACTGCGGCGACGGCGGCTGCGGATCCCAGGCCTCGAGGGCGGGGGCCAGGCGCTCCGATGCCGGCTCCATGAGCGGGCTGTGGAACGCACCGCCCACCTTGAGCTGGGTGGCCTTGATGCCGCGCTCGGCGGTGATGGCGAGCAGGTGCTCGATGCCCTCCACCGATCCGGACGCCACCACCTGGCCTGGGCAGTTGTAGTTGGCGGGCCACACGTCGCCGGCCTCGGCGCAGAGCGACTCGGCCTCGCCGTCGGAGAGCCCGAGGATCGCCGCCATGGTGCCGGGCCGCGCCTCGCCAGCGGCCTGCATGGCCGCGCCGCGCTCGCCCACCAGGCGCAGGGCGTCGCCGAAGCCGATCGACCCGCAGGCCACCAGCGCCGAGAACTCGCCCAGCGAGTGGCCCAGCGCCACGTCGGCGCGCAGGCCGTGGTCGGTGGCCACGCGCAGGCAGGCCACGCTCATCGCCAGGATCGCCGGCTGGCACACGTCGGTGCGCACCAGGTCCTCTTCGGGGCCCTCGAAGATGATCTTCGTGATGTCGTAGCCCAGGGCGTCGTTGGCCTCGGCGAAGGCATCGGCAGCAGCCGGGAAGGCCTCGGCGAGCTCGCGCCCCATGCCCACCTGCTGGGCGCCCTGGCCCGGGAAGAGCAGCGCGATCATGCGCGCGGCTCCCAGCGCACCAGCACGCTTCCCCATGTGAGCCCCGCGCCGAACCCGACCATCAGCACCACGGCGCCATCGTCCAGCAGGCCCCGGTCACGGGCGTCGGCCATGGCCAGGGGGATGCTCGCCGACGAGGTATTGCCCACCCGATCGAGGTTCATCACCACCTTCTCGCGCGCGATGCCCATGCGCTCAGACGCGTGGTCGAGGATGCGCTCGTTGGCCTGGTGGGCCACCAGCAGGTCCACGTCGTCCATCGTCATCCCGGCCTCGTCGAGCAGGCGCTGGCTGCTCTCCACGAGGATGCGGGTGGCGAACCGGAACACCTCGCGGCCGTTCATCTGGATGCAGGTGTCGGCGACCGGGGTGTCGTCCGACCGCGGGGTGCGCGTGCCGCCGGCCGGAACCCAGAGGTCGGCCGGGCTGCTGCCATCCGATCCCAGCTCCACGCCCATCACGCCGCTGCCCTGCTCGCCGTCGTCGGCCTCGAGCAGCACCGCGCCGGCGCCGTCGGCGAACAGCACGCACGTGGCGCGATCGTTCCAGTCGATGATGCGGGAGAGGGTCTCGGCACCCACCACCACGGCGCGCCGGGCGATGCCGCTCTCGATCATGCCGGTGGCCTGCGCGATGCCGTACATGAAGCCGGAGCACACGGCGTTGGTGTCGTAGGCCGCCACGTGGTTCATGCCGCACTTGGTACCGACCAGCGGCGCACAGGGCGGGAACACGTAGTCGGGGGTGGTGGTGGCCACGATGAGCAGGTCCACGTCGGCCGGATCGATGCCGGTGCGCGCCAGAAGGTCGTTCACGGCCTCGGCGGCGAGGTCGGTGGTGGCCTGGTCGGGTGCGGCGATGTGGCGCTGGCGGATTCCCGTGCGCGACACGATCCAGTCGTCGCTGGTGTCGACCATCTCCTCGAGCTCGGCGTTGGTGAGCACGCGCTCGGGCACGTAGGTGCCCACGCCGGTGAGCCGGGCGCGGGGCCGGCTGCGCCCCGTGGCGGCGACGAGGCTCACGAGCCCTCCAGCTGGTCGCGGTCGACGATCGCGAACTTGAGGGTGGCCTGGCAGGCCACCTGGCCATCCACCGTGGCCACGGCCTCGGCCTCGCCGATGGGGCCGCGCACGCGGGTGACGCGCGTGGCGAACTCCAGCACGTCGCCGGGGCGCACAGGCCGCTTGAAGCGGCACTTGTCCACGCCGGCGAACAGCGCCAGCTTGCCCTTGCCATCATCGGTGGAGAGGGCCGCGAGGGCGCCCGTCTGGGCCAGGGCCTCCACGATGATGACCCCGGGCATGATGGGCTCGCCGGGGAAGTGCCCCGCGAGGAATGGCGTGTCGGGACGCAGGGTCCATCGCGCGCGCGCCGACTCGCCGGGAACCAGGTCCAGCACCTCGTCGATGAAGAGGAACGGATCCCGGTGGGGGAGCACGTCCTTGGGGTCCGGAAGATCGGTCACGTTCCCGCAAGGCTACTGGTTTCGGGGCCCT
>SXZC01000036.1 GCA_005788075.1 Actinomycetota bacterium | reverse complement strand
TCGTTCTCAACGCGTCGTATGAGCCCATCAACGTGTGCTCGGTGAGGCGCGCCCTCGTGCTGCTGCTCAAGGAGAAGGCGGAGATCCTCGAGCACCGCCCGCGCGCGATCCGTGGCGTGTCGCGCGACTATCCATCCCCCCATGTCATCCGCCTGGTCTACCGCGTGAAGGTTCCCCGCTACGAGGCCCGGCGCATGAGCCGCCGCGCGCTCTTCGCCCGCGATGGGTATGAGTGCCAGTACTGCGGCAGCCGCGCCAAGCTCACGGTCGACCATGTGGTGCCCCGAAGCCGCGGCGGCGACTCGTCATGGTTCAACGTGGTCACGTCGTGCTCCACGTGCAACGCGCGCAAGGGTGATGCCCTGTGCCACGAGGTGCAGATGTTTCCGCGCAGCAAGCCCCGCCCGCCCCGGCCGGATGTCTTCATCGACGTCGCCACGCCCCGGCGCCCAGAGGAGTGGACGCCCTATCTGGCCGCCGCGTAGCGGCCTGAGCACGTGAGCGCCGCGCGCCTGCCGCGCCTCGAGGCGCGTGACCTGGATGGATCGGACCGCCTGCTGCCGGACGACCTGCCGGCCGACCCCTGCGTGGTCATCTTGGCGTTCCGCATGCGCCAGCAGGGCGATGTGGACGCGTGGGTGGCGGCCCTCGGGGAGGGCACGCCGGTGGTCGAGGTGCCCGTGCTCGGCAGGAAGTGGCGCCGCGTGCGCGGATGGATCGAGGGCGGCATGGCGAGCGGCACCCCGGGTGCTGCGCGCGCCCGCGTGTGGTGCGCCTACGCCCCGGTGAAGGGCGTGCTCGCGTCGGCAGGCCAGCGGGGCACGGGCCAGGTGGCCGTGCTGGTGGCCGAGCGCGACGGCCATGTGCGCGCGGTGGCGCGCGGGGCTCCCGCCCCGGCCGCGGTGGGCGCCGTGAAGGCCGCCCTCCGGGCCGGGTAGGGAAACTCCTGCGCTACGGCAGCCGTGCCGAGAACGACACGCCGGTGCGGTTGGCGCCGTTCTGCAGCGGCTGGCCCGTGGCGATCAGCGAGAGGCTCACGCTGACGCCGCTCGTGGGCGACCCCGGCAGGTACTTCTGGATGCACCCCTTCACGTCCACGGTGAAGCCCACCGTGCGCACCGTGGTGGCCGGTCCGTCGGTGGGCGTGGTGTCCTGCATGGGCGCGATGATCGGCCAGGGGTCCTGCGGGTCGGTGGCGGGCGGCCGCTGGGTCACGCCGCTCACCGGGGTGATCGCGCAGCCGGCCTCGGTGTTGGGCCGCTGTTCGCCACCGCCACCGCTGCCCTGCCCACCGCTGCCGGAGCTGACCACCAGGCGGTCGAGCGTGACCCCGTAGAAGAGGCCACCCAGGGTGTAGAACTGCTCGGCCTCACCCGGCAGGCCGAGGCGCTGCGGCGGGATGAGCGTGAGGCCCAGGGTTCCCGCCGTGCCGAGGTCGAAGCCGTTCCCGTCGTTCGTCCCCGGCCCGTCCGCGGGGTAGGGGTAGCTCAGCGACTGCGTGGTGCCGTTGGCGACCACCTGCGTGATGGCCGGGGTGGTCACCATGTAGGGGCTGATGCCGATCGGCTTGGTGCTCGGCGCAGCCGTCGGGCTGGTGCGGTAGTTGAGGTTGATCACCGAGTCGGAGTTCACCTGGCCGAGTGTGTCCGTTGCGTTTGGCTTGACGAACGCCGTCCAGATGCTCTGGGGCTGCGGGCCGCCCTGCTGCGACGACTTCATGAAGCCGAAGGCCGGGTAGTTGGCCGGCTGCGGTTGGCAGGGCTGGCTCCGCGCGCCGCACACCGATCCCGTGTAGGTGCTCCAGTTCACCGATCCGAACTGTGGCACCGACGGCAGGATCTGCGGGTACTCGCTCATTCCCGCCACGGTCGCCTGCGAGGTGCCGGGCGCGCACCACGGCGCCGAGCTCTCGCACTGCACCCAGACGGTGTCGAGCGCCGGGCTCGGCTCCACGCCGGTGAGCGTGCGCTCGTCGTAGTAGAACGCCAGCGTGAGGCCCGTGGGCCTCTTCAGGTCCTGGCTGCCCAGGAACGCGTTGATGGAGTCGCGCGTGGCGCCGGTGTTGTAGTTGAGGGTGTCCTGGATGCTCGGGCGCACGTCGCTGTAGGTGAGCAGCTTGGCCGTGGTGTCCACCGACACCGCATCGGTGAAGTCGATGGTGAGGTTGCCGTTGTCGTCGACGTCCATCGAGTTCGGCACGCCGTCCTGGTCACAGTCCCCGCCGACGGCGCCACCGCAGGGGCTGTTCGGGTTGACGCCCTGCTGGCCGCCGAATCCGCCGCCACTGCCGGCATTCCCGCCATTCCCGCCATTCCCGCCGGTGCCCTGCGCCTCGCGGGCCATGGATGACTTCGCCGTTGATCCGGTTCGCACGAGGCCGAGCAGGCCGGCTCCGACCGGCTTGCCGGACTTCGCGTTCACCTTCACCGCGCCGCTCGTGGAGTACTGGTTCTTCCCCGGCGCCGTGGAGACCAGCGCGAATCCACTCTTCTTCGAGATGGTGCCGAGCGCCGTGGTCTTCGTGGTGATGCGCACGTACCCGCGCGCCTTCTTGCGGGCGATCACGATGGGGCCGGCGTAGTCACCGGTGCTGGTGAGCAGGTGCAGCGTGGCGTTCTTCGCCCGCGAGTTGGGCACCTTGAGGGAGAACTTCCCGTTCTTCTTGATCTTGGCCGAGTTCGCCGTGCCGTCAAGGCCGATGGCGGTGACGCGCATGCCCTTGCCGCCCTTCACGGTGCCGGTGACGGTTGCACCGCTCGCGGCGACGGGGAGGGCAACGGCGGCGGCGATCGCCGCCGCGGTCCATCTGAGGGTCTTCATCGCATGCTCCTGGTGGGGTGGGTATCCGGAATCTCACTCCCCGGCGGACGGTTTCGCAACCCGAGGGCTCCGTCTCTTCGTGCGGCCTCCGCGCGCCCACGGCGGCTAGCATCCGCTCCAACCCCGCATCTCCCCACTCCATGGAGGAACCCGGACTCATGCGACGCATGCCCCTGATCGCCCTTGCCACCGTGGGATTCGCCACGCTGCCCGCCATCGGCACGGCACAGGCCCCGGCCCAGGTGGCCGCACCGCAGGGCCCCTGGGGAGGGGTGTCGAACGTGTCGCGCTCCGGGTCGCCATCGGATGACCCCCGCCTTGCCGCGGCGCCCACGGGCGCGGTGACCTACGCCTGGGAGGGCTGGAACGGCCACACGTGGCAGATCCGCCTGCGCACCCGTGGCCCGCGCGGCGGGTTCACGCCCCCCGTCACGTTGTCGGCTGCGGGCGCCAACCACGAGGACCCGCGCATCGCCATCGGCGCGGATGGCCTTACGGCGGTGTCCTGGAAGAGCATGCGCACCTGGAATCGCACGGTGCAGGTGCGCGTGCGCCAGCCCGGCGCCCGGGCCTTCGGGCCCACGCGCACGATCTCGAACCCCCACGCCGACGCCACCCAGAACCGCATCGCGGTGCTCCCCAATGGGGACGTGATCGTGGTGTGGATGCAGGGCCAGCGCGGACTGCGCGTGCTGCAGGCGCGCGTTCTGAAGCGCGGCGCGAAGTCGTTCGGGCGCACGGTGAACGTGTCGCGCGGCCCGGTCGTCGATTCCGCGGCCGAGGGCGATCCGTCGATCGCCGTGGCAGGGGATGGCGCCGTCACCGTCGCGTGGGAGGTCGCCACGCGCGGCGGGTCGTTCGTGATCCAGGCACGCCGCCGGTCGGCCAACGGCTCGTGGGGCCCGATCCAGGGACTCTCGCGGCAGGGCGCCCAGTCGAACGACGTCAGGTTGGCGGCCTCCGCAACCGGCGAGGTGGTGGCGATCTGGGCGCGCGAGCGCGACGCCTCGAACCCCAATTCGAGCGGTGGCTTCGGGCAGATCCAGGTCCGCATCCAGCCGGCGGGAAGCACGACGTGGGGACCCATCACCAACCTCTCGCGGGCCGGCACGCACGCCAGCGACCCGCAGCTGGGCATCGCGACCGACGGCACCATCACCGCGGTGTGGGAGTGGGCGTCCGACGCGCTGGCCGCGCGGAAGCAGGCGCAGTCGCGCACGCGCGTGGCCGGAGGCGCCTGGGGCCCGCTGCAGGTGCTGTCGCAGCGCGGCACGGACGTTGACGACCCCGTCGTGGTGGTCGCGACCGACGGCACGGCCACCGCGGCGTGGAAGCGCTCGTACGGTCGCACCGGCGTGCGCGTGCAGGCCCGCACGCGCCCGGCGGGCGCGACGGCATGGAACCGCGGCGTGTGGCTCTCGGGCGCCCGGGGCGAGGCCGACGAGCCCCGGCTCACGGTGGCCCCGAACGGCGTGGTGACGGCCGTGTGGAAGCTCTCGAGCCCCCTGCGCGTGGTTCGCGACCAGAACTTCTACCTGCAGACCCGCTCCACACGGTTCCCGGGGTAGCCCGCAGGTCGACCCCTAGGCCCGCAGCGCCCTCAGGGCGTTGAGGATCACGATCACGTCGATGCCCTCCTGCAGGAGGGCGCCGGCGACGGGCGGCAGGTAGCCGAACGCCGCGAAGCCCATCGCCACGAAGCTCATGAGCATGCCGGCGATCACGCTCTGGCGCGCGATGCCCGATGCCCGCCTGCTGGTGGCGATGGCATCGGCCACGCCATCCACGCGGTCGACCATCACCACGGCGTCAGCGGTCTCCGACGCGATGGTTGCACCCGGGGCGCTCATCGCGATGCCGACGTCGGCCGTGGCGAGCGCGGGGGCGTCGTTGATGCCGTCTCCCACCATGGCCACTCGGTGCCGCCCCTCGCCCTCGCGCATGGCGGTGACCACGGCGACCTTGTCCTCGGGGCTGCACTCGGCATGCACCACGTCGATGCCGAGGTCGGCGGCCACCGCCTCGGCCACGTCGCGCCGGTCGCCCGTGGCCATGGCCACCTCGGTCACCCCCGCCTCGTGCAGGCGCTGCACCATCTCGCGGGCATCCGGACGGATCGGGTCGGCCAGCACGATGAGGCCTGCCGGCCGGTGGTCGACGCCCACCAGCACCACGCCACGCCCCTCCTCGCCGGCCCGGTCGCGGTGGTCGAGCAGCGACTCGGGGTCGATACCGCACGAGCGCAGCCAGTCGGCGGACCCCACGCTCACCACATGGCCGTCGATGGTGCCCTCGATGCCCTGCCCATGAACCTGGTGCACATCCGTGGGCAGGGTGAGGGGGAGGTCGTCGCGGTGCGCGGCCTGCACGAGGGCCCCGGCCACCACGTGGGCAGAGTGCTGCTCGAGGGAGGCGGCGAGGCGCAGCACATCGGCCTCGCGTGCATTGCCCGAGGTGGCGATGCGATCTATCTCGGGCTGCCCCACCGTGAGCGTGCCGGTCTTGTCGAGCAGCACCGCGGTGGTGCGCGCCAGTTGCTCCACCACCACGCCGCCCTTGAGCACCACGCCCTTGCGGGCCGCGCGTGACAGCCCCGAGACCAGCGCGATGGGCGCGGCCAGGATGAGCGGGCACGGGGTGGCCACCACCAGCACGGCCAGCGCCCGGACCGGATCGCCGCTCAACGCCCACGCGAGCCCGGCGGCCACCAGCGTCACGGGCAGCAGCAACATGGCGTAGCGGTCGGCCATGCGCTCGAAGGGCGCGCGCTGGCTCTCGGCCTCCCCTACCAGCCGCACGATCGCCGCGTAGGCGCTCTCGGACGCCGGCCGGGTGGCCACCAGCTCGAACGCCTCGGCGGCGTTGGCCACGCCGCTTCGCACGGCGTCGCCCGGCATGCGCTCCACCGGCAGTGGCTCGCCCGTGAGAGCCGACTCGTCGAGCAGCGCAGGCACGTCGACGATGCGGCCGTCCACCGGCACGATCTCGCCGGCGCGCACCAGCAGCACGTCGCCGGGCACCACCTCATCGGCCGGCACGCGCTCGAGGTCGCCCCCGGGCGCCCGGCGCATGGCCCACTTGGGCACGCGGGCCACGAGGGCCTCGAGGTCGTGCCGCGCCCGCCGCCCTGCCGCCGCCTCGAGCGCGTTGCCCCCGGCGAGCATCAGCGCCACCACCGCCCCGGCCAGGAACTCCTGCAGGGCCAGCGCGCCAGCCATGGCCACCAGTGCGATGGCGTCCACGCCCACATCGCGCCGCAGCAGGGTGCGGATGACCGACCACGTGAGGGGGATCAGCAGCGACCCCGTCACCACCGCCCACACCACGTTGGCCGCGGTGCCCTGCCCGACCGCGGCGAGCACCAGGCCGGCCACGACCCCGAGCAGGGCGGCGAACGCCACGAGCACGTCGGGCTCGCGGACCCACTGCCACCTGACGGTGATGGCGCTCCTCGTCACCCTCCTAGCGTAGGCCGGAGGGCCGTCGCACTATGGGCCCGCAGGTGCCCCGCAGTTGAGGCCGGTGTTGCCGATGAAGGCCTTCTTCATGGCCGGGGGCGGGGTGGCCACCAGCATGACGGCCCTCACGGTCGCGGTGGTGAGGTCGGCGGTGCCGGCGTTGTTCTCCACGCGGAACCAGAGGCGCCCGCTCTTCCAGAGGCGCTTGTCCGCGCCCCCCGCGCGCGCCACTGCCGGAATCGCCGCCTTGAGGCTTGCGAACGTGGAGCACGGCCCCACGCCGCCCGCGGTCTTGTAGGCGGCATTGGCGGTGATGATCGCCTTGCCCTTCTTCGCGGCGCTCAGGTAGACCTCGGTCGTCGAGCCCCCGAACACCATGCGCACCAGCCCGCCCTCGAGGTAATCGGTGCGGGCGGTGCCGAAGGCGGCGCGGTACTTGGCCCGTGTCTGTCCGGTCTCGGCGCCGTTGATCGACGTGGGGGTGATGAGGTTGGCCTGGCCTACGGCCGTCGCGGCGCCGAGGGCGAGCAGGCCCACCGTGGCGATTGTGATGACGTGGCGTGCGTTCATGGGGATCCTCCCGAGGGTGACGATGGGGGTGGTCGGAACAACGCAATCATATTCGAGCGCCCGCGCCTGCATGTGATCCCGCGCCCTCGCTGCCGCCTGCACGGCGTGGCGGCCGGGACGTCCGCCCGGGGCATCGCATACGCTGGACCGGACCCGAAGGAAGGCCCGGACTGCTCCTCGACCTCATCGTCATCGGCCTCGCGATCGCCTTCGATCCGCTGCCGCTCATCCCGTTCATCCTCATCCTCACCTCGCGGCGCGGCACCGCGAAGGGCGCTGCGTTCATCCTCGGGTGGTTCCTGTGCCTGTCGATCATCACGGCCGCCACCCTGCTGCTCACGGGCGGGGAGCCTCCGTCGAGCGGTTCCGTCCCCTCCGATGCCGCGCTGGCCGTGCGCATCGCCATCGGCGTGGGGCTCATCGGCTTCGGCCTCTACTGGCGGTCCCGCCAAGGACGCCCGCGCAAGGAGAAGAAGCCCCCCAAGTGGGAGGCCAGCGTCGACAACATGTCGCTCTGGTTCGCCCTGCTCCTCGCGCCGGTGCTGCAGCCGTGGGGCCTCATGGCCGCCGGCGTCACCTCGGTGATGCAGGCCGACCTCGCCTCGGGCGCCAGCGTGGTGGCGCTCATCCTGTTCGTGCTGCTCGCCACCTCCACGTACCTCGCGCTCGAGATCTTCAGCATCGTGCGCAAGGAGCGCGCCCACGCCCTGGCGCTGTCGCTCCGTGCATGGATCCAGGCGCACACGCAGCAGGCGATCATCTGGGGGTCGATCGTGATCGGCCTGTTCCTCATCGGCTCGGGCACGGCCCAGCTCATCGCCTAGGCGCGGCCAGCCGCCGTGGGCGATACCGGCGGACGGGTGGGGGAACCCACACGCCCGACCGCGCTCCAAGTGCCTAGAGTGAATGGGCCAGCCCATTCCAAGGAGTCCCCATGGCAGATGAACTCGATCTCGGACCCGTCGACTACTTCCTGGTCGGCTTTCCGCCCGGTGCGCCCCTCGATGGCGGCGCGCTCGCACAGATGGCCGCCCTCGTGGATGCCGGCGTCATCGAGGTGCTCGACGCCCTGGTGATCCGCAAGGACGCCGACGGCACGATCTCGGGCATCAACCTGGCCGAGATGGGTCCGGTGGCAGACGTGGTGGCCTTCGAGGGCGTGCGTCCGGGGCTGCTCGGCGACGACGACATGGCCATCGCGGCCGAGGAGATGCCGCCCGGCTCGGTGGCGGCATTCGTGCTGTACGAGAACACCTGGGCCCGGGGCTTCGTGACCGCCGTGCATGAGCGCGGCGGGGTGTTCCTGGGGAGCGGGCGCATCGGGATGGACGACCTTCTCGCGGCCATCGAAGCCGCGGGCGACTAGACGAGGAGCAGCAGATGCCAGGACTTATCAGGGCAGTGGGCCGCACGGCGGTCGTGGCCGGCACGGCCACCGCGGTGAGCGGCAACGTGCGCCGTCGCCAGGAGCAGAAGTACGCCGACCAGGACGCCGGCCAGCAGGCCCCGCCGCAGCAGGCGGCTCCGCCCGCGGGCGGCGACGTGGTGGGCAAGCTCACGCAGCTGGCCGAGATGAATGCCTCGGGCACGCTCACCGACGAGCAGTTCGCGGCCGCGGCCCGCAAGGAGCTGCTGGGCCAGTAGGACGCGCGCCGCTCCGGCGGCGCGATCAGGCGGGCGGTGCCGGGGGCAGGCTGAGCTGCGCTCCCGGCACCAGCCGCGTCACGCTCACCCCCAGCAGGCGCACGGGCGGCGGCCGGTCGGCGAGCGCGCGCCCGAGCGCCACCTGCGCGAGCCGGATGATCTCGGCCTCGTCGTCGGTGGCCATCTCGGCCGACGCCGCGCGCGACTGGATCTGGAAGTCGGGGTAGCGCAGCTTCACCGTCACGGTGCCCGCGCCACGCCCATCGCGCCGCAGGCGCTCGGTCACCAGCGCCGCCAGCCGCTCCGCGTGCCCCGCGAGCACCTCGGGGTCGTCGATGTCGTCGGGGAAGGTGCGCTCGTGGCCGATGGTCACCGCGGGGCTCGACGAGGGGTCGACCTCCCGGCCGTCGATTCCCCGGGCGCGGTCGCGCAGCTCCACTGCATGCGACGCGGGCAGGAGTGCGCGCAGCTGGTCGTCACCCAGTGCGGCGAGGTGGCCGATGGTCTCGAGCCCGGCCTTGGCCAGGCGCTGCTCGGTGACGGGGCCGATGCCGGGGAGCGCGCGCAGGGGGCGCGGCGCGAGGAACGCGGCCTCCTGTCCGGCCGGCACCACCACCACGCCCCGGGGCTTGTCGGCGTCGGATGCGATCTTCGCGACGGTCTTGCCCGAGCCGCACCCGAACGATGCGTCGAGCCCGGTCTCGCGCCGCACGGTCTGCTGCAGCCGCTCGAGGAACCGACGCGCGCCACCGGAGGTCCACACCGCCCGGTAGAGGTCGAGGTAGCCCTCGTCGATGCCCACCTGCTCGAGCGCCGGCACCTCGCCCCGCACGAGGTCCCACACCTCGCGCGAGCGCTCGCGGTAGCGGGGCATGTCGGGCCGCACGAACACCGCATCGGGGCAGCGCCTGCGCGCTTCGGCCGCCGGCATGGCGGAGCGGATGCCGAAGCGCCGCGCCTCATATGACGCCGTGGACACCACGCCCCGCCCGTCGGGGTCGCCGCCCACCACCAGCGGGCGTCCCGCCAGCGACGGATCATCCAGCACCTCCACCGCCGCGAAGAAGGCATCGAGGTCCATGTGCGCGACCACCCGTGGCACGGCGCCGACGCTATCGCCCCCATCGGCTATCAATGCGCCCGTGACCGACACGCCCGACGCGAACGCCGCCGCCGTGCTGCCCCCCTTCGTCGACGCCGAATGGCTGCGCGACCATCTCGACCAGGTGGTGCTGGCCGACGTGCGCTGGCAGCTGCAGGGCCCGTCGGGTCGCGAGGAGTACGAGGCGGGGCACATCCCCGGCGCGGTGTTCGTGGATCTCGACGTGGATCTCGCCGACATCACCACGCCCGACCGGGGACGCCACCCGCTGCCGTCGCCGGAGGCCTTCGCCGCCGCCATGGGCGCGCTGGGCATCGGCGACGGCGATGCGGTGGTGGCCTATGACGCCGCGGGCGGCATCTTCGCGGCGCGCCTGGCATGGATGCTGCGCGCCGTGGGCCACCGCGCCGCGGTGCTGGACGGCGGCCTGCCCGCGTGGGGTGGACCGCTGCACGACGGCCCGGGCCCCGCCCGCGCCCCCGCGACCTTCACCGCGGTGCCGTGGCCGCCGCAGGCGATGGCGTCGATCGACGAGGTGGCCGCCGCCATGGGCCCCGACTCCGCGTGCGTGCTCATCGATGCCCGCGCGCCGGAGCGATACCGCGGGGAGTCGGAGCCGGTGGATCCGCGGGCGGGTCACATCCCCGGCGCGGTGAACGCTCCGTGCATGGCGCACCTCGGCCCCGACGGCAGGCTGCTGCCCGCCGACGCGCTGCGCGCGCAGTTCGCCGCCGCGGGCGTCACGCATGCGGATGGCGCGATTGCATACTGCGGGTCCGGGGTGAACGCCTGCCACGGCCTGCTGGTGATGGAGCACGCCGGGCTCGGCAGGGGACGACTGTTCCCGGGCTCCTGGTCGGCGTGGAGCAACCAGCCCGACCGACCCGCGGCGCCCCTGCCCCCGCCGGCGTCATGACGCCGGCGGGGGCAGCGCGCGACGCTACTTCTTGACGGTGAGCGGGCTGGCCTGGCCCGACTGCGGGAGGCCCGAGATGATGCCGTTCACCATCAGAGTGGACTTGCCCACCAACGTGGTGCTGAGGCTCTTCGGCACGGTCACCTTCACCGTGTTCGTGCCCTTCTTCACCGACGCGTTGAGGATCGTCGTGCGCTTCTTCATGTTCGCGATCGCGATCTTCGCGGTGCCCTTGGCCGAGGAGCGGATCTTCAGCGTGTAGGTCTTGCCGCGCGTCACCGTGGACGGGCGCGAGGTGGTCCACATGCCCACCGTCATCGTCGTGCTCGCCTGCGCCATGGCGTCGCACATGGTCTCGGCCACCCACAGGTTGCTGTCCGCCCCGAGCACGAGCGGGTTGAACGTTCCGTACCAGGTCGCGAACACCGCGGCGTTCGCCGCGGGGTACTCGTTGATGACGCCACTCGTGGTGGTGGAGCTCAACTGACCGGCGCCACTGACGAACCAGAGCTTGCCGGCCGCGGTGGCCCACCCGATGGCCTCGGAGTTGGCCACGGCCTTGGGGAATTGCGTGAAGGTCGGCAGCGCCCCGGCGGATGCCGCGGGCACCACACGGGTGATCGCGTTGAGCGAGCCGTCGGTGTACCAGAGGTTGCCGTCAGGGCCCTGGACGAGGCTCTGCGGGGCGCTGCCGGTGGGCGTCTGGATGGTGGTCACGGCTCCGGCCGTGGTGATGGTGGCCAGGCCGAATCCGTTGGTGCCGCCGAGGCTCGCCCAGAGCACGCCCCCCGGACCCGCGATGATGTCCTGTCCCTTGGCGGAGCCGATGGGGATCGGGAACTGCGTCATGACCCCTGCCGGCGTGATGCGACCGATGTTGGCCGTGCTCTGCGTGAACCAGAGGTTGCCGTCGGGGCCCGCGGTGATGCCCTGGGCGCTCTGCGCACCCGATGCCCACGGCAGGGTGAACTCGGTGATCACCCCTGCCGGCGTGATGCGCCCGATGCGGGGCGCGTTGGCCTCGGTGAACCACAGGTTGCCGTCCGGGCCGACGGTGATGTCCAGCGGTCCGGATCCGGCCGACGGCAGCGGGAACTCGGTGATCGCGCCCTGCGGCGTGATGCGCCCGATGGCGTTGCTGCCCTGCTCGGTGAACCAGACGTTGTTGTCCGGACCGAGCACGGTCGCGGTCGGGTTCGACTGCTGGCTGGGGGTCGGGAAGAGGTTGGTCATCCCCTTCTGCTTCGCGAGGCTGCAGCTCTGCGCTCCCGCGTAGCCCGCGTTCGCGGTGGCGGGGATGGCGATAAGGGCGGCTGCGCCGATCGCGGCGGCGCCAAGGATGCGCCGCGAGCGTGCGGTCGTTGACATGGTGGGGCCTCCGGTCGGGTTTTCTATCCGGGTGGGTGGTTTCGCTTGGTGAGACTAGCCCGTGGCTCGATCGCCCGTCCTCTCCGGGGCGCCGTCGTCGTGCCACACCTCCCATGCCACCGCGTTCAGCTCGCACGACCACACGGTGATGCGGCCGATGAGGTAGAGCACGAACAGCAGCGTGGCCGCGAGCCCGAGCACCCCGTAGAGCTGCTCCGCGCTGGCCAGCTGCTCGGCCAGGAAGAACTCCCCGACCATCCCGAGAAGCTGCATGCCCACGGCGAGCACGATCGCGCCCGGCAGGTGCGCGCGCAGCGGCACCGGCTTCGACGGCAGCCACGCGAAGCCCAGCACGATGAGCCCCGTGAAGAGCGCCACCCCCACCAGCGCCGCCGCCGCGCCGCTGAGCGGCCCCAGAACGTTGGCGATCCAGCCCGTCAGAGCGCTCACGAGGATGAACACCAGCGGCACGCTGATGATGGTGAGCACGTTGGCCGGCCGCGGCAGCCGCCCTGCGCTGCGCACGCGCCACGCGCTCGCGGTGACCAGGCGCAGGGCGCGCAGAAGCATCCAGGCGAACCACATCACGAGCACGATGCCCATCAGCAGCAGCCACCAGCGCCCGGCCTGTGCCTGCTCGGCAGCCGTGGACATCACCGATGCCACGCTGGCGCCGAGCGATGCGCCCTGGGCGGCGGAGTCCACCTGGTCGGGCGGGGCGAACCCCAGCGCGCCGAAGGCCAGCACGGCGAGGCCGAGCGACCAGAAGAACAGGCGGTAGGCCAGCCCGCCGCCGAGCACCCCGCCGGCGATGCGCGAGTCGCGCTCGAGCATGCGAAAGCCGGTCTCCACGATGCGGCTGCGCGGGCGCATGTCCTCCACCCGCTGCCGCCACTGGGCGATGCGCTGGCGCATCGCGTGATCCTATTGGGTGCCGCACGGCGCGCCCGCGCGCCCGCACTCGCGCACTCGCGCACGCCGGCGCGGTGGTGGGCGCAATTCGTTGCATTCGGCGTATGTCTCACGCGTGATACCTTTGCATGATGGACAGCGTGACGATCCGGCAGCTGCGCAACAAGGGCGGGGACGTGATCGACCGCGTCGAGCACGGCGAGGTGCTTGTGGTCACGCGCGATGGGCGCCCGGTCGCCGAGCTCCGGCCCCTTCGCGCCCGGGGCGTGCCACGCCACCTGATCATCGAGCGCGCCCGAAACCTGCCGGCGGTCGATCCCGAGCACCTGAGGGCCGACCTCGACGCCGCCGTCGACCCCGCCATCGCCTGGCCGGCCTGATGGGTGGCCCGCGGTGACGGCCACCCCGGGCCTGCTCGATACCAGTGCGGTGCTGCTTCGCGGCCGCGTGGTCGATCTCGCGGTGCTCCCCGAGATCGGCTGCATCTCGGCCGTCACCATCGCCGAGCTCTCCGCGGGGCCGCTGCTCACCGATGATCCGGATGAGCGCGCCCGCCGGCAGGCGCATCTCCAGCAGGCGGAGAGCGACTTCGACCCGATCCCCCTCGATGCCGAGGCGGCGCGCGCCTATGCACGCGTGGCCCAGGCCATGCGCGGGCGCGGCCGCAATGTTCGCGCGC
The DNA here is from genome assembly GCA_005788075.1 of Actinomycetota bacterium. GTDB lineage: Bacteria > Actinomycetota > Thermoleophilia > Miltoncostaeales > Miltoncostaeaceae > SYFI01. The sequence goes on along the minus strand of SXZC01000036.1, from coordinate 1,353 downwards.
GCGCCTTCGATGCGCTCATCGCAGCGGTGGCGCTCGCGAATGGGCTGGCCGTGCACACGGCCAACCCGGACGACTTCACGGGCATCCCCGGCCTCGAGGTGGTGGACATCCGCCCGGGCCTCGCCCCGCCGGCCTGACGGGCGCCGCGTGGGGGTTGCCCCCCGCAGTGATGCCCACCAACACGCCCGTGCCGTGGCACCGCCCTATGCTGGCCGCATGACACGCCTCCTCGCCCCCGCCATCGCCCTCGTCAGTGCGGCCCTGCTCCTGCCCATCACCACGGTGGCCTCCGGCGCCCCGGTGCGCATCGGCACGGGGTCGAAGGCCTGCACGCTGGGGCCGAAGGCCAACTGCAAGGGCGTGAAGGCCCGATGGGGCGTGCGCTTCCACGGCAATCTCAAGGGCATCAATCTTCAGGGGGCCGACCTCACCGGCGCCGACCTGCGCGGGTCCAACCTCAGCGGCGCCGATATTCGCGGTGCGCGGTTCGACCACGCCGATCTCACCGAGGCCAACCTCTCGCGCGTGAAGGCCGGCCCGCGCCCCGGTGCCCGGAAGCGCGCCACCGCAACGGCGTCGTGCTGGCCCAACTGCCAGGGCGCGCAGTTCAATGACAGCAGCCTCACGTACGCCAACCTCGCGGGCGGCAACTTCACCGACGCGTCGTTCGAGCTGGCCTCGCTGATGCACTCCACGCTGTCCACTGCCGCGGCCCCCGGCATCTACGACGGCGCCTCGTTCTACGACGCCGGCCTCAAGTACGTCACGGCCACCTACGGCAGCTTCCAGCGCAGCGCGGCCTCGGGCAACGTGACCGACTTCATGTACGCCGACCTGGTGTACGCCAGCCTTGGCGGGTCGAACTTCACGAGCGCCAACTTCACGGTGGCCGACCTGGCGGGCTCGTACTTCAAGGACACCAGCGTGAACCCGCCGGTGTACTGGATCACCGCGGGCGCCACGTGGGACAACACCGTGTGCTCCAACGGCACCACCAGCAGCACTGGCTGCTGAGATGCGCCGATCAGGGTGAGCAGGGGCTGCTGGCGCTCACCACGCCGTCGGGGCAGGTGGCGTTGCCCCTCACTGCGAGGTTCATGCCCATCGCCTTGCTGAGGTTTGCGCCCGTCAGGTTGGTGTTCAGCAGGATCGCCCCGCGAAGGTCGGCGAAGCGCAGGTCGGCCCGTCGCAGGTTGACCCCGCGCAGGCCGCCGTGGTGCGTGACCCTTCCTCGGAATAGCCACTGCGAACGGATGCGCCCGTGCGTCCCGTCCGGCGTGCGAGCGACGGGCGAAGTGTGGGGGAAACCCATCACCGCAGGCAGTCCCGATGCGCAATGCTCCGAACCGTTCT
>SXZC01000003.1 GCA_005788075.1 Actinomycetota bacterium | reverse complement strand
CGGCTGCTCGACCGGGTGGAGGAACTTGGGCAGAGCGCCGTGGCGCTCACCGACCACGGGGTGATGAGCGGCGCGGTGGAGCTCTACCGCGAGGCGAGCAAGAGGGGCATCACGCCCATCGTCGGGCTCGAGGCCTACGTGGTCCCCGATCACCGCGAGCGCCCCGGCCGCGAGAGGCGCAACCACCTCACGCTGCTCGCCGAGAACACCGAGGGCTACTACAACCTCATCCGCCTCTGCTCGGCCGGCTACCTCGACGGCTACCACCGCCGGCCGCGCATCGACCACGAGCTCATGGCCCGCCACGCCGACGGCATCATCGTGCTCTCGGGCTGCCTGTCGGGGACCATCTGCTCGCGCCTCGCCGACGAGGACCTCACCGGGGCGCGCGAGGAGCTCGACACCCTCTGCCAGATCTTCGGGCCCGAGGATGTCTACCTCGAGCTCCAGGACTCCGGCATCGCCTCGCAGAAGCGCATCAACCAGCACCTCGCCACGCTGGCGAAGGAGAGCGGGCGCACCCTCGTGGCCACGGGTGATGTGCACTACGTGTGCCACCAGGACGCCGAGAGCCACGAGGCCCTGCTGGCCATCCAGACGCGCGACGTGTTGTCGAACCCGAACCGCTTCAAGTTCGACACGCAGGAGTTCTTCATCAAGAGCGCCGACGAGATGCTTCAGGCGCTGCCGGACTTCCCCGATTCGATCCCGGCCACCATCGAGGTGGCCGATCGCTGCTCGGGCCTCGAGCTCCCGCTCGGCGACATCAAGCTGCCGGTATTCCCGGTGCCCACCGGGGACACCGACGATGCCTACCTCGAGGCGCTGTGCCGCGAGGGCCTCGACCGACGCTACGGCGCCGGGCAGTGGCCGGCCGACGCCGAGGACCGCCTGCGCTTCGAGCTCAACACGATCCAGGAGATGGGCTTCTCGTCGTACTTCCTGATCGTGTGGGACTACATCAAGTGGGCGCGCGACAACGGCGTGGCGGTGGGTCCGGGCCGCGGTTCGGCCGCCGGGTCGCTGGTGGCCTTTTCACTGCGCATCACCGACCTCGATCCGCTCGAGCACGGCCTGCTCTTCGAGCGCTTCCTCACCCCCGGCCGCAAGTCGATGCCCGACATCGACACCGACTTCTCGGTGGGCGGACGCGACCGCGTGGTGGCGTACGTCACCGAGAAGTACGGCAGCAACGCCGTGGCGCGCATCGGCACCTTCGGCAAGCTGCTCGCGCGCGCGGTGGTGCGCGACTCCGGGCGCGTGCTGGGCATCTCGTACGGCCAGGTGGACCGCATCGCCAAGCTCGTGCCCGAGAAGCTGGGCATCAAGCTCGAGGAGGCCGCGGCCCCGGGCACCGAGCTCGCCGCCGCCATGGAGGCCGACGAGAGCGCCAAGCGCGTGGTGGAGGTGGCCCGCCCGCTCGAGGGCCTGGTGCGCAACGAGGGCGTGCACGCCGCCGGGGTGGTGATCGCCCCCGGGGCGGTCACCGACTACCTGCCGGTGCGCGTGGACGACCAGGGCGCCGTGGTCACGCAGGTGCCCGACCACGACGTCGAGGCCCTCGGACTGCTGAAGATGGACTTCCTCGGCCTGCGCAACCTGGACATCATCCAGGACGCCCTGCGGCTGGTGAAGGTGAGCACGGGGGAGGACCTCGACATCGAGGCCATCCCCATGGACGACCCCGCCACCTACCGCATGCTCGCGAAGGGCGACGCCCTCGGCGTGTTCCAGTTCGAGTCGTCCGGCATGCGCGACGCCCTGCGCGAGGTGCGCCCCACCGAGTTCGCCGACCTCGTGGCGCTCGTGGCGCTCTACCGCCCGGGCCCCATGGCGTTCATCCCCACGTACGCCAAGAACAAGCTCGACCCCAGTCGCGTGAGGTTCGCCGACGCGCGGCTCGAGCCCATCACGGGCCCCACGTACTCCGTGGCGGTGTATCAAGAGCAGCTCATGCAGATCTCGCGCGCGATCGCGGGCTTCTCGCCCGCACGCGCAGACGACCTGCGCAAGGCCGTGGGCAAGAAGGACAAGGAGCTCATGGCGTCGCTGCGCGACGAGTTCGTGCAGGGCTGCCTCGACTCCGGCACCGACGCCCAGGTGGCCGAGGACCTCTGGGGCCTCTGCGAGGCGGCCGGCGACTACTCGTTCAACAAGTCGCACGCCGCCTGCTACGCGCTGCTGGCGTACCGCACCGCGTACCTCAAGGCCAACCACCCGGCCGAGTACATGGCCGCCGTGCTCACCTCGGTGATGGACACCAAGGACCGCGTGCCGTTCTACGTGGCCGCATCCTCCGACATGGGCATCGAGGTGCTGCCGCCGGACGTTAACCAGTCGGAGTCTGGCTTCGCGGTCACGGGCGACCGGGAGATCCGCTTCGGCCTCACCGCCGTCAAGGGCGTGGGGGAGAACGCCGTGCACGCGCTCATCGAGGAGCGCGCATCAGGCGGGCCGTACACGTCGATCTGGGACTTCTGCCGCCGCATCGATCCCGCGCAGCTCAACAAGCGCGCGCTCGAGAGCCTCATCCGCGGCGGGGCCCTCGACTGCACCGGCGCCACGCGCGCCGGCATGCTCGACGCCCTTCCGGCGGCGATGGCGCAGGCCGCCAAGCGCCGCACCGACCAGGCGGCGGGGCAGGAGTCGCTGTTCGGGCTGCTCGAGGACACCGCTGGGGGATCGCTCGAGGCCGACCCGCCCATCACCATGCCCGAGATGGACAAGGACGAGCTGCTGGCCGGCGAGAAGGAGGCCATCGGCCTCTACGTGTCGAGCCACCCGCTCGCCGACTGCCGCCGCCAGTTGCGGCGCCTCACGTCGGTGACCCTCGGCGAGGTCGGCAACTGCGCGGATGGCCAGTCGGTCACCCTCGGCGGGCTCGTGGGCGCCGTGAAGAACATCACCACCAAGCGCGGTGAGCCCATGGCGTTCGTGCGCCTCGACGACCTGGAGGGGTCGATCGAGGTCGTGGTGGTGCCCCAGGTGCTCACCGTCGCGCGGGAGTTCCTGGCCGAAGACTCCCTGGTGCTCATCAACGGGCGGGTCGACCAGAAGGGCGAGGGCGAGACCAAGTTCGTGGCGCAGGCGGTGGAGCCGTTCGTCCCCGACCCGGCCGACGAGGAGGACCGCCTGCTCCTCGAGGTGGAGGCCTCGCGGTTCGCGAGCGCCGACATGGAGATGCTGAAGAAGCTCTTCAGCGACCATCCCGGCGAGGCCTGCGTCATCGTCGCGCTGCGCACCCCCGAGGGTGAGAAGCGCATCCGCCTTGGCAATGAGTACCAGGTGGACCCCGGAGACCGTGGCCTGCTGGCGTCGCTCAAGAGCATGTTCGGGGAGCGCGCGGTCGCTTGATCGCCAGCCGCTGCCCCGCTTCACTGGTGGCGTGAGCGAACCTCCTCAGCACGGCTCGTGCCGTGCGTGCCCGGTGCGGTGCGAGCGCGTGGTCTACCCCGCGCACTGCGTGCAGATCGAGTGCCCGCGCCTCTACGCCCACGAGCAGGACGGCGTGCGCTGGATCGGCTGCATCGACAAGGTCTACTCGGCAGAGGTCGACCTGGACCGCCTG
>SXZC01000239.1 GCA_005788075.1 Actinomycetota bacterium | reverse complement strand
TCCATGTAGGCGCGCGATTCGCTGCCGTCGAGGATGCGGATCTCCCCGCGCACGGCCCGGGGCGTCTCGAAGGCGTCGTAGGTCGCCTGCAGGTCGGGGTGCATCGGCTGCGCCTCGGAGAGGCGCGTCACCAGCCAGAGCTCCTCGTACGCCGCGATGTGCGCGAGGTCCCATGCGGGCGGGCTCATGATGGGATCGGGGGTCCTGCCCACCCACTCCTCATCGAGGGGGGCGACCAGGTCGAGGGTCCGGTCGCGCACCTGCTCGAGGCGCGCGGTCAGGAGGTCCGCGGTGCTCATGCCCCCACCTTGCCCGACAGGCCCCCCGGGGCCTGCATGGTGTGGCCGTGCCTCAGGTCACTTTGTGAGGCGGATTACCCGTGGGCCGGTGCGCCCATGCGCCGGGCGAGCTGCTTCACCTTCACCCGTACGGCGGCGGGGACATCCGGTGAGATGCGGCCCAGGCCCACGCCATCCTGCGCCAGCCCGTAGCGGACATCCCCGCCGGTGAAGCGTCCGGCGGCGCGATCGAGGATGGTGTCCGTGACGGCGGTGTCGAGGCGCTTGATCGCGCTGGTGAGCACGTAGCGGCCCATCGCGGACTGGTCGACGTCCACGCCGATGGCGGTGCGCCCCGCCCCCCCGCTGGCACGCATGGCCTCATCTCCGCAGGCTCCCGCCACCGAGAACACCGTGTATGCGCCCTGCTCCACCATGCGCCGCGCGATGCGGTCGCAGCCCACGCCCTGCAGGAACGACCCCGAGTAGCGCACGATCACCCGCGCCCCGGGGTCGGCGGCCCGGGCTCCCGAGCGGAAGCCCGCGATGTAGCGCTGCACCGGCGGGATGTTCATCCCGCCCACCGCGGCCAGCACCGGCGCCCTGCCGGCGCTCTTCGCCGTGAGCGCCGCGAGGTAGCCGGCCAGGCGCCCGGCCTGGCCCTCGCGGAACAGGATGCCGCGCACGTTCGGCAGGGCGGCGCTGCCGGCGATGGACGCCGAGCCGTCGACGATGGCGAAGTCGGTGCCGGGGTGACGCTTCGCTGCCGCCACGACGTAGTCGGCCCACTGGAAGCCCACTGCGATGACCAGCGTGCTGCCCTCGGCGACGGCCTGGTCGAGCAAGGCGGGGTCCGGCCCCTCGGTGGATGGGCGCGCGACGCGATAGGTGGCGCTGCCCGTGCGCTGGGCTGCCTTTGCGCCCTTGATCGCCAGGGCCTCGAAGCCGGCATCGGTGGGGCCGTCGAATACGAGCGTGACGGGGATCGGGGTGACGATGTTCGCCACCGCCCCGGGCGCGACCACGGCGATAGCCGCCGCGGCCATGGCCAACCCTGCCGAGATCGTGCGTGCGCTCATCGGAAGTCCTCCGCGATGACCCGCGCCATGTTGCGCTCGGCGCGGGCGGTGATGGTCAGGAATGGATTGACGCCGACGTTGCCGTTGATGAGCGCGCCGTCCATCACGTAGAGCCCCGGGTATCCCTGCACCCGGCCGGCGTCGTCCGTGGCCTGCCCGGAAACCTACCCCGCGGCCGTGCGGCTATTCGGTGGAGAGGTTCGGGTCGGCCTGCTGGGTGACCGGGTGGATCGCGATGAAGTGGTCCCCCGGCGACTCCGCGAGCTCCGAGATGCGCGCGGACTCGGCGTCCTGGCCCGACGCCGCGAGCGCCGCGCAGTAGGCGGTGAGGAGCTCCGTGACGTTCTGGGCGTCCTCCGACTCCGGCTCGATCGCCACGAGGCTCACCTTGGCGGCCTTCGACAGGCGACGGCGCACGGCGGCCTCGTCGAGGTTCCAGTCGTCCTCCTGGCGCACGTACACCACGCCCCCGGTCATGCCCGAGCAGAGCCACGGGCCGGGATCGCCCAGCACCACGGCGCGTCCGCCGGTCATGTACTCGAACGCGAAGCCCTTGCAGTTGGCCCGCGCGCCGAGCGCGCCGATGCGATCGTCGATGGGCCCGTCCGGCTGGCCGCCCAGCACCATGTCGGCGCCGGAGAGGCGGATGCCCGCGCGGGCATCGGCGTCACCCTGGATGAGGAACAGGCCGCGCTGGGCGCCGTAGGCAAACGACTTGCCCACGTGGCCGCCCACCCACTCGCCGGAGTCGGTGAGGGCCTTCAGCACCTGCACCTCGCCCCCGAGGGAGCACTTGCCCACGCCATCCTGCGCGCCGCCGGACACCCGGATGCGCACGCCCTCGACGTTGAATGCGGCGAGTCCGGATCCCGTGGCTGCGCCGTCGGTGAACTGGAGGTCCACCAGCATGCCGGCGTGTCCCTCGGGTGCCGTCCGCGCCACCTGGGCGCTGAGCTCCACGGGCGTGTGAAGCCCCGTGCGGGCGCGGGCGATGACGCCCGCGAGGTCGGTGCCCAGGTTGCGGTCGCGGGCGGTGAGCTCGCTCTCCTCGACGGCCAGCACCGTGGCGGCCTCGAGGGCCTCCTGCGCGGCGTCGGGCGTGCGGTGGGGCGGCGGCGGGGTGAACGGGCGGAAGTAGCGCTCGCCCTCCCCGTGCGCTCCGATGACCCGGTCGCGCGTGGGGGTGAGGAGGCCGTCGAGGTCCATCTCGGAGTGGTGCGTGATCTGCGCGAGGCGGTCGGCCTGCCCGACGAGGTCCTGCACGTTGTCCACGCCCATCTCGCCGGCGATGCGGCGAAGCGCCTCGCCCATCTCGGTGAAGTAGCGCATGAGGGCCTCCACGGCGGGCTCGTACTCGCGGGGCACGAAGCGCTTGAGGCCGCGATGCTCGGCCTCCTCCTCGTCCAGCTGCGTGGCGATGCCCACGTGGCAGGTGTCGAGCTGGCATCCGCGGCAGATGGTGCAACCGATGGCCACCATCGCGGCCGTGCCGTAGCCCAGGCGGTTGGCGCCGAGGCAGATGAGCTTGATGGCGTCGGCCGCGGTGCGCAGGCCACCATCGGCCCAGATCTCCACGCGGTCGCGGATGCCGGCCTCCACAAGGGCGTGGTGGGCGAGCACCGTGCCGAGCTCGCAGGGCAGGCCGGCGCGGCGCAGCGCGTGCAGGCGGGCGGCGCCGGTGCCGCCGTCGAAGCCCGACAGCGTGAGCACGTCGGCGCCGGCCTTCGCGATGCCCACGGCGATCGTTCCGACGCCGGGCACCACGGGGACCTTCACGATGACCTTCGCGTACGGGTTTGCCGTCTTGAGCTCGTCGATGAGCTGGGCGAGGTCCTCGATGGAGTAGAGGTCGTGGTTGTTCGACGGGCTGATGAGGTCGGAGCCCACGGTGGCGTTGCGGGCCGCTGCGATGGCCTCCGTCACCTTCGAGCCCGGCAGGTGGCCGCCCTCGCCGAGCTTCGCGCCCTGCCCGATCTTGATCTCGATCCACTCGCAGGCGTTCATCAGCAGCGAGGACACCCCGAAGCGGCCTGATGCGATCTGCACGCCGCGGTTCTTCGGGTACTTGCCGTACATGTCGCGGATCTCGCCGCCCTCGCCGTTCATGCAGAGCATGTCGGCGCGGTAGGCCGCCTCGGCGTAGGCGCGGAAGGGCGTCTCGCCCTGGCTTCCGAACGACATCGACGAGATCACGAACGGCAGGTCCTGGCCGCCCACGGAGCTCGATACGCGATCTGCCGGCAGGCGCTCGCCCTCCGGGGCCAACTGGATTCCGATGGCGTGGCGCAGGGCCACGGGCTGCTCGTCCTCGAGCGCCTGGCACGTCTCGGCGAACTCGTCGTAGCCGCGCTCCGAGTTGGCCACGCGGGCGAGGGCCTTCCACACCTTCGGGTACATGCGCGGCAGCTTCACCTTGCCCGCGCTCTCCTCGCCGGCGCGGATCTGGCGGCCCTGCTCGGCGAGCACGTCGAGGCGGGCGAAGTCGAGCCCGCGTCCCTCGGATGCGCAGAAGCCCGGGATGCCCAGGCGGTCGAGCACCTCGGGCGCGATGCCGATGGCGGACACCAGGCGGCCGTAGCCGCGGATCTCGTGGATGCCGAGGGTGGAGAGCACCTTCTCCATGCCCTTCTGCAGGCCATCAAGCAGGCGCCCGGCCGCGGCCTCGGGCTCGGGTGAGCCGTCCACGGCCTGCTCCACCATGGCGTAGGGGCAGAGGGCGTCGGCCCCGAAGCCCACGGCCACCATGATGTCGTGCACGTTCCTGATGCCGACGGCCTTGAGCACCACGCTCACGCGACGACGCAGGGCCACGCCCTCGGCGTCGTGGGCCTCGCGCAGGGCCTTGTCAACGGCGGCCACCGCGAGGTGCGGATCGATCACGCGCTCCTGCGCCGTGGCGAGGCGGTCCTCGAGCACCACGATCTCGGCGCCGGCCGTGACGGCGTCGACGGCCAGCTGGCAGAGACGGTCGACATGCTCGCGGGTGGTGCCGTCCGCCGGGAAGTACAGGGGCAGGCGGGCATAGCGGTCGCCCCAGGCGGCCACGACGTCCTCCATCACGGCCACGCCCTGCCCGGCCGCCACGCGGCGGAGCTCGGGCAGGCTCACCTGCACCGACGGGCGCATGGCGCCGAGGATGATGGGCATGCGCAGCTCGCAGCGCTGCGGCGGCGAGGGCTCCACGCCCTCGATGGGCGGGCGCCGGCCCAGCACCACGCGCGTGGAGAAGTGCTCCACCTCGCGCTCGCGGTCGATGGCCGGGTTGGTGACCACGGCCACGGTCTCCTGGAGGTAGTCGGACACCGGGAGCGCCACCGGGGAGAGCGGGCCCAGCGGGCCATCCCACCCGAGCGATCCGATGGGCTCCGCGCCGCGGTCGGCGTGGAACTGCACCTGCTGCTTGTCGCCGTCGATCCACCCCGCGGACGCCAGCAGGTCGGCAAGCGGTACGTCGGGCCCGGCATCGCCGGCAGGGGCCAGGTCGGCGCCGTCTCCCACCGGCTCGAGCCCGCCGGCCAGGCGGGCGCGCGCCTCTGCATGGGGAAGGCCGCCACGGGCGCTCGCGCGGACGTGAACCTCGCGCTGCACCTCGGGGTAGGAGAGCACCCGCGGCACGCCGTCATCGCCGCTGATCAGGGCGATCTTCTCGCCCGGGGCGAGCGGGCGCGGATCGGCGGTGAGCTCGTGCACCGGGACGATGCCGGGCTCGGACGACGCCACGTAGATGTCGGCGGTCTCGACCCACCACAGGGGGCGCAGGCCCAGGGCGTCGACCGAGAACACCATCTCGTCGTAGGCGCGGGCCGCAAGCGCCACGGGACCTTGGGCGTACGGCCCCCAGGCCTCGCGGTAGTGCACGTAGAGGTCCTGCAGCTCGGTGGGCAGGCGATGCACCTCGCCGAGGATCGGCGGGAATGCGAACTCCACCGCCTCGATGAGGGAGAGCCCCTTCTCGAAGATGAGGCCCTCGAGCAGTCGGTTGAGGTCCTGCGAGTCGGAGCCGTCGCGGGTGATCGGCAGCCCTAGCTGCCGGCACTGCTCGCGCAGCTGCGCGATGGTGTTGATCTCGCCGTTGTGGCCGAGGATCGCGAACGGCTGCACGCGGCTGAAGGTCGGGTAGGTGTTGGTGGAGTATCGGTTGTGCGCGATGACGCGCGACGATCCGAACGCCGGGTCGGCGAGCTCGGGATAGAAGCCCGGCAGCACCATCGGCTGGCCCAGCACCTTGTACACGCAGTCGTTGGCCGAGAAGGAGGCCACGTGGCAGGTGAGGTCCTGCTCGATGGCCACCATCGCCCGGTAGCAGTCGCGCGACGCCGTGGCGGCATCGCCGGCCAGGAGCGCGAGCTGCCAGAAGACGGGCGGGTTCTCGGCCGCGCGGGGGCCGAGGGCCGAGCGATCGATCTCGCCCTCGCGGCTGATCAGCACCTCGAACCCGTGCAGGCGGGCGATGTCGATGAGGCGCGGCAGCTCGTCATCGGCCTCGGCTGCGCCCTCGAAGAACACATGGGCCACCACGAAGCGCGGGTCGTCGGCCGTGGCGGGGTCGAGGCCCTCGGCCTCGAGGCGCGCGGCCCAGAGCGGGCGCGGGAGGTCCACCTGCAGGCCCGAGCCGTCACCCTCGCCGTCCACGCTGCCCGCGCGGTGCACCATCATGTCGAGCCCGAGGAGGGCGCGGTCGATGATGTCGCGGCTCGGCTTGCCGTCGCGCGTGGCGAAGGCGGCGAGCGCGCAGGCGTCATGCTCCTTCAGCTCCGGGAGACCCGGGGGAGGGGTGGTTGCGAACGGCGCAGGCGTCGTCGTCAAGTGCAGCCTCTCAGGTGGAAATCGATCGACCGCGCGGGACCGGGCGCGGACGGGCCGAACGGGTAGTGAAGCCGTCCGGAACCCCCCTGTCAACGGGCGACATGACCCCGCCTGGGGGTACCGACCGCCCCGTCGCCATGGGGAAAGCGGGATACCATGCAGGCGAGTGGCAGAGCACACCGTCGATCCCGGTACCGCCGAAGCCAGATGCCGCTGGCATCCGGACCGCGAGACCCTCGTTTCGTGCTCCACCTGCGACACCCCGATCTGCCCGGATTGCGCGCGCACATCGGCCGTCGGCATGAAGTGCCCGGACTGCGCGGGGGCCCCCCGCCCGGGGTCGGTCACCGATCGCGCACGTGGGCTCGACCTCGGCATCAGGACCGGCGGGGCGCCTGTCACCGTGGGCATCATCGCCCTCTGCGTGGCCATCGCCATCATCGAGCTCGCGCAGGGCGTGACGATCTCTGGGGCCAATGCCGGCATCGCCGTCGACCTGGGCCTTTTCGGGCCGTTCGTGGCGGAGGGCCAGTGGTACCGCATCATCACGTCGGCGTTCGTGCACGCCGGGCTCATCCACCTGTTCTTCAACATGATCGTGCTCTGGTGGCTCGGTGGCGCGCTGGAGCGCTATGCGGGGTCGCTGCGGTTCGGTGCGATCTACCTCGCCAGCATCATCTGGGGCGCGGCCGGCGCGCTGCTGTTCGCCCCGAACGCCCTCACCGTGGGCGCATCCGGCGGCATCTACGGCCTCATGGCCGCCCTGCTCGTGCTGGAGCGCCAGCAGGGCATCGCGCTCCTGGGGTCGAGCGTGGGCATCTTCCTGCTGCTCAACCTCGGCATCACGTTCATCATCCCGGGCATCTCGATCGGCGGCCACCTGGGCGGGCTCGTGGGCGGCTTCCTCGCCGCGCTCGCCCTCTCAGCGCTCGGCCGCGGGCACATGGCCTATGGGCGCATGGCGCCAGCCGTCATCGGCGGCATGGCGGCCGTGCTCGTGGGCGGGTTCGCCCTCGCCGTGTTCGTGGCCTAGGGGGCTAGGCCGGATCGAGCAGGCGATGTGCCTGCTCGATGAGGGCGGCGGTGAGCGCCACCGCGGCGTCGATGTCGTCGGGGTGGCAGGCCTCGACGCTCGTGTGCACGTACCGGGTGGGGATCGAGATGCACCCGGCGATCGATCCGCGTCCCGAGAGTTGCAGGCTCGCGGTGTCCGTGCCGCCCTTGTTCGAGACATGAAGCTGGAACGGGATCTCCCGCTCCTCGGCCAGGGCGATGAGAAGGTCGACGAGGCCGCGGTGGCCGATGGCGCTGGCGTCCATCACCCGGATGGCGGCGCCCTCGCCCAGCCGCGTGGACGGGCCGCTCTTGGGCGTGCCGGGCCCGTCGTCGGCTGGGCAGGTGTCGATGGCCACCGCGATGTCCGGGGCGATGCGGTGGGCGGCGGTGCGCGCGCCGCGCAGGCCGACCTCCTCCTGCGCCGTGGCGGTGGCGTGCACCTCCATGCGCGACGGGCCGGCGGCGCGAAGTCCCTCCAGCATCACGTACACGCCCACGCGGTCGTCCAGTGCCTTGCCCGTGACGAGGTCGCCGATCTGCGCGAGGTCGCGCACGCGGGTGGCGACATCGCCCTTGCGCACGAGCTCCTGCGCGCGATCGCCCGGGAGCCCCAGGTCGATCGTGAGGTCCTCCATCTTCGGGGCCTTGCTGCGGGCGGCCTCGTCGAGCAGGTGCACCGGCGTGGTGCCGACGATGCCGACGAGGTCCTCCCTGCCGTGCACGAGCACGCGCTGGCCCACGAGCGTGCGGGCGTCCCACCCGCCGAGGGGGATGAACTTCACGAACCCGCGGTCGTCGACGTGCGTGACCATCAGGCCGATCTCATCCATGTGGGCGGCCAGCATGAGGCGCCCGGCGGGGTCGCCCTCCGGGGCGCGCACGCCGTCGATGCACCCCATGGCGAGGTCGTCAACGCGGTCCGCCGTGGCCTCGAGGCGCGCCCGCACGATGTCGCGCACGCGGTCCTCGGCCCCCGGGGGACCCGATGCCTCGCACAGCTCGCGCAGGAGCGGCAGGTCCATCAGCGGCGGGCGCTCAGGTGCTGGCGCCGGCCGGCCCGTCCTTGAACGGATCGGTGATGGCCCAGAGTGCGAGGTTGGCAGCGACGAGCGTGATGGTGCCCGGGATCAGCCAGATACCGCCGCACGCGAGGAATCCGCCGCAACCGCCGATGTACATCAGCGTGCTGCCGAGGGCGGGCGAGCGGCGCACGACGATCGCGCCGCCCACGGTGAGCATGGCCATGAGGAAGGCCACGGCGCCCGCCCATCCACCGGCGTGGTATTCGAGCGTGTAGAAAATCCCGCCCATCGAGAACGCCTCGACGGCGACGAACGAGGCGAGCACGCTGAGCACGGCGCCGATGCCGCCGAGCACGGCGCACACGGGCCGCAGGCGCTCCTGCAGGGTCGGTTGGCGGTCGTCCGTCACGAGCACTCCAGGACGAGCTTGCCGAAGTGCAGGCCGGCCTCCTCGCGCTCATGCGCGGCCGCGGCATCGGCCAGGGGCCGCACGCTGTCGATCACCGGCACCCACGACTGCGTGTCCACGGCGGCGAGCAGCTGGCCGAACTCCATGGGGCTCCCCATGGTGGTCCCGAGCAGGCTCACCTGGCCGAGCGTCATGGGTCGGACCATCATCTCCACCTTGGCGCCGCCCGTGCCGCCGAACACCACCACGCGCCCGCCCGGGGCACAGGAGTCGACGCTTCCGGCCCAGGTGGAGCCCACCGAGTCGATCACCACGTCCACGCCGCCGCCGTTGGCCTCCTTCACCGCGGCGGCCCACTCGTCGCCGGCCGTCGCGTAGTTCACCCCCACGTCGGCGCCGAGGGCGGCGGCCTTTGCGAGCTTCTCATCGGATGAGGATGTGACCACCACCTTGCAGCCGGCGGCCTTGGCGAGGTGCATCGCGAAAGTGGCCACGCCGCCGCCGATGCCGATGACCAGCACGGTCTCGCCGGGCTGCACCCGGGCGCGGCTGAAGAGCGCCCGCCAGGCCGTGAGGCCGGCCAGGGGAAGCGCCGCGGCCTCGTGCCATGACAGGCGCCCGGGCCGGGGGTAGACGTTCTCGGCGGCGATGACGATCTGCTGCGCGTAGGTGCCCTGGTCGGGCCCTCCGAGGATGCGGAAGTGGGGTCCCGGGGCGCGCTGGTCGTCGCCCCACGCGAGTGACGGCAGGATGATCACCTCGTCGCCCTCGGCGACCCCCTTCACGCCGTCGCCGATGGCACTCACCACTCCCGCGCCATCGGAGCCGGGGGTGAGGGGAAGGGGCACCTTGGCGACGCCCTTGCGCACGAAGACGTCGCGCCGGTTGAGGGCGGCCGCCTTCAGGTCGACCACCACCTCGCCGGGGCCCGGCTGGAGGTCGGGGACGTCCTCGAGCACCAGCACATCCGGGCCGCCGGGCTCGCTCATGCGAATCGCCTTCACTGCAACTCCTTCGGGAACCTGCGTTGCGCGGGCAGGTTACCGGGCCGCGGCCCGTGTCAGTCGGATGGCCGGGTGGCGGCCAGCATCGGCTGGATGGCGACCGGCACGCCGTCGCGCTGCCAGAGGATCGCCGTGGAGCCGGTCGCGCGGCCGAGCGGCTGGCCGGAGGTCACCTTCGCGCCCTCCACGATGCCGGGGTCGTACGAGGCCAGCGGCCCGAGCCCCACCCGGTCGCGACCGGGGGCATCCACCCAGAACCCGACGCCCGCTGCAGCGGCCCGGCCCTTGGCGATGCGCAGCGTGCCGGAGACGGGCGCCACCACCACCGCGCCGGGGGCGGACGTGATGACCACCGGGCGCGCGCCGGCGGGCTGGTAGGTGATGGGCGAGCCCTTGGGGGCGGCGACGGGGAAGGCGAAGCCCTCGAGGATCGCCGCCTGCCCGGTGCGTGGATCGGCGCCGTCGGCCATGGTGGATCCACCCGCGACCGGTGCCTGGCCACCCCACACCACCACCACGCCCGGGCCGTCGGTGGGCGTGACCGCGGGGATCACCTGGGGCTCCATCATCGCGTAGCCGGCGGCAGGCGCGGCCGTGGCGCCGGCGGGCGCGCACGTGGGTGCCGGGTCCTGCGCGGATGCCTGCACTGGCCGGTACGGGTCGCCGCCCAGGGTGGTGAAGAATGAGCTGACGCCGGCCGGCCAGCCGCCGTTGAGGCCCTGCGGGTCGTTGCTTGCGCCCACGGGCGCCCACCGCCCGCCGATCTGCGCGAGCGTGACGAGCCCGTCGCCCGCGTAGCGGTTGAGGGTGCTCGCGGCCATTGCGATGGCCTCTGCGGGGGTGTCGAACTGGATGCCGGGCCCGAGGCCGAATGGGTTGTTGATCTGCTGCGCGGGCCCGTAGGTCATGAGCATGGTCTCCTGCGCGGCGATCGCCACCAGCACCCGGGGGTCGATGTCGTTCGCGAGGCCCTCGCGCACGAACGTGGCGCCCTGTCCGGCGAGGGGGCTGCCGGCCGCGGCCAGCTGCACGTCGATGGCCTGCGCATCGGCCTGCGCGGTGCAGCGAAGGGAGTTGACCCAGCCCTCGGCCGAGCCTCCGGAGGCCAGCAGCAGTGCCACGCCACCCGCGACAAGGGCGCCCGAGGCGATGCGTGCGAGGCGGGGCGACGACACGGGCGGCAGGTTAGTCGCGCCCCCTGACGTCGGGGCAGATAGCGTGCAGGTGTGTCAGATCAGGGAAAGCCCAGTCGCGAGCTGGCCATCGGCATGCTCGTGCTCACGGGACTCGCCTTCATCGCCGTCATCGTCGGCCTCGCACTGGGGCAGCTCGTGATCGCCGGCGTGGCGGCCGTGGTGCTCGTGATCGTGTGGTTCCTGCTCCGGTCGATCCAGCGCAGGGGTGGCGACTAGCCCTCGGTGGCGCCGGCCGGTGCCGCCTGGTCAGGAGGCGCCGCGTCGTCGGAGCGCAGGTCGCCGGCCTTCCAGATGCGCAGCACGGCCACGATGAACGCCAGCACCATCACCACGAGGCTCGCCACGCACCACGGGCAGATCGCCTTGATGAGGAAGAGCTCGGCGTAGAGCAGCCACAGCGAGAAGAGCAGGCCCCCGACGCTCGTGATGATGCCCAGCAGGCGTCCCGCGAACCCCGGCAGGAACGCCGAGATGAGCATGAAGGCGTAGGTGATGAACCCCAGGTACGAGAGGGATACGCCCGCGATCTGCGCGTACTCGGAGTTCTGCACGGTCGCGCAGCCACCACCGATTACGCAGCTGGGCAGGCCCCCCGTGAGCTCCGTCCACGACAGGTACCCCGTGATTCCCAGCCCGAGGAGGGCCAGGAACCCGTGGACGACCCGCAGCCGCAGCAGCGTCAGCTGACGGCCTCGATCGCGTTGATGACCTCGGACGAGTCAACTGCCCCGGTGATGACCTTGGTGCCGCCCGGGCCCTTCACCACGAAGGTCGGGGTGGCGGACACGCCGGACGCCTGGCCGCGGTCGCTCGACGCGAACACGGCATTGGCCGCGGCCTCGCCGCTCCTGGCGGTCTTCCAGGCCTCCACGTCAAGGCCGGGGGTGGCGCTCGCGATGCCGGTGAGCACCTCGTCGGTGGCCCAGCCCGAGTTCTCCTGCCCCTGATTGGCGTAGAGGATCTCCGTGTAGGCGAAACCCTTGTCCTGCTGGGCCGCGGCGGCGATGGCCAGCGCGGCGCTCGAGGAGTCGGAGCCGATGAAGGTGAGCGGCTCGATGATGAGTCGGGCGGTGCCGTCCTTGACCGGGCCCTTGATGATGCCGGGGATGGTCTTCTCGCTGGCCGTCTTGCACACCGGGCACTGGGCGTCGACGAACTCGCGCACGGTCACCGGGGCGTTCGGCTTGCCGATCGCGAACTCGGCCTGCGGGAGGCCCTTCACGAGGGCGGCCACCTTGGCGCCGCCCTGGGTCTCGGCCGGAGTGGCCGCCTCGCCCGAGGAGTCGCCCCCCGAGACGCTGATGACGATGAGCGCGACGACGACGGCGACCACCACGACCACCGCACCGCCAATCAACCATCCCTTGCGTGACACCCGGAAACTCCTCGAGATCGAATCATTCGCCCGCGGGTGCGGACGACGGAATAATCGCATGCCTCAGCTGATGTCGAAGCCCATCTGTTCCGACGCCGTGCCATCCATCGGGGGAGTGGTTGCCTCGGCGGTGGCGGCGGCATCCTGCGCGAGCCGATCCGCGCGCTCATTGAGCTCGTGTCCTGCGTGTCCGCGCACGAGGCGTGGCTGCACCGCCTGATGCCGCGCGAGCTGCGCGAGCAGGCGCTCCCAGAGGTCGCGGTTGGCCACGGGCTTCTTGCCTGCGGTCTTCCACCCGCGCTTCTGCCATGACCCCAGCCAGTCGTCGGTGATCGCCTTGGCGAGATACGACGAGTCGGTTACAAGGTCGACAGTGGAGCCGTCGGGCGCGGCTGCGAGGCCCTCGATCGCAGCCATGAGCTCCATGCGGTTGTGGGTGCTCGGCGCCTCGGCGCCCGTGAGCACGACCTCCGAGCCGTCCGGAGCGATAATGATGGCCGCCCATCCGCCGCGGGCGTCGTCGGTGCCGTTGCCCGAGCAGGCGCCGTCGGTGACCACGGTGACGGGGTGCTGGTGGCGATGCGTCATCGGCGCGCAGCATAGAGGCGGCCTCGGCACGAACCGCGTCACCCGCGTGACAGGCACCGCCCTACGGTGGCGCCGTGGACGTGCTGGTGCTCGTTATCGCGCTCATCCCGGCGGTGGTCGTCGACCTCCGGCGCCGCATCATCCCCGACGCCGTTGTGCTGCCCGCGCTTGCCGCCGTGCTCATCATCGGGGCGATTGGCGACGCGGCGTGGTGGGAGCCGCTGGCGTCGGCTGCGCTCGTGGGCCTGCTGCTGCTCGTGCCGGCGCTCACCAGGCCGGATGGCATGGGCATGGGCGACGTCAAGCTGGGCGCCCTCATCGGTGCGGCGCTGGGGTTCATGCCGGGCCTTGTCGCCGTGCTGGCAGGCCTCGTCCTGGCCGCCGCGTGGGGCTTCGCCCTCGCCGCGGCGCGGCGCACCCGTCCCTCCGCCATCGCCCTGCCACTGGCCCCGTTCCTCGCGGCCGGCGTGCTCGCCGTGATCGGTCCGGCGGCGCTCGTACACTCGCTGCATGGATGAGGCCACCGTCACGCGCCTGCGCCCTGCTGCGCCGTACGACCTGCGGCTGTCGGCGGGCAGCAGCGCAGGGGGCACCCGGCGGTGGCACGGGGCGGTGCTGGCCATCGCCCTTCCCACTCCCGCCGGCGACGCGCGGGCCGCGGTGCGCCAGCGGCATGACGGCGACCTCGAGGTGGCGGTGCGCGGTCCCGACCTGCCCGCGGCGCTCGATGCCCTGCGCTTCGTGCTCGCGGTTGACGATGACCATGCGCCGTTCCTGCGCATGGCGCGGCGTGACCCGCGCATGGCCCCGGTGAGCGTGCGATGGGCCGGATACCGGCCTGCGCGGCGCGCCACCGTGGCGCAGTCGGTGATCACGGCCGCCTGCGGGCAACTCGTGACCGGCCGGGAGGCCGCGCGCATGGAGCGGGCGATCGTGGCCATGGCGTCGGGTCGTGCGGACGATGGACTGGCCCGGCCGCCGTCATCCGCCGAGCTCGCGGCGCTCCAGCCCACGCGCGCGGTGTCCACCGGGCTCGCGGCGCGGCGGGCGGCGGCGATGACCCGCATCGCCCGGGGCATCGACCTCGAGCGCCTGCGCGCAGTGCCCACCGAGCGCATGACGGCGCGCGTCACCCGCGAGCCGTGGCTCGGCCCGTGGAGCGCGGGGGTCATCGGCACCTACGGCCTGGGGCGGTTCGACGCGCCTGTGGTGGGCGACCTGGGCCTCATGCGCATCGTGGCCGCCGAGACGGGACGATGGCCCGAGGCGCACGAGACCCGGGCGCTGGTCGACCACTACGGGGAGTGGAGCGGCCTCGCCAGCGCGTACCTGCTGATGCACCCGCACGCGCGGGTGAAGCAGGGCGAGCGGCGCCCGCAGGGCGCGCGGCAGCAGCACGCGGCCTGATCGGCCGCCGGTGCGCGCCCGGTGGGGCGGTATGCTGCGAGCCCGATGGCGCTCACCTACCGCACAGCGGGGGAGTCGCACGGCCCGGCCCTGACCACGATCATCGAGGGGCTCCCGGCCGGGCTTCCCCTCACGCCCGATGACATCGACGCCGACCTCGCGCGCCGCCAGATGGGCTATGGCCGTGGGGGTCGCCAGAAGATCGAGACCGACCGCGTGCAGGTGACCGCAGGAATCCGCCACGGTCGCACCCTCGGCAGCCCGGTTGCGCTCATGGTGATGAACCGTGACTTCGCGAACTGGTCGGAAGACCGCATGGCCATCTGGGAGCCGGCGTCCGAGGTGGATCCCATCACCCTGCCGCGTCCCGGCCACGCCGACCTGGCGGGCATGCAGAAGTACGAGACCGACGACCTGCGCAACATCCTCGAGCGCGCGAGCGCCCGAGAGACCGCCGCGCGCGTTGCGGCTGGCGGCGTGGCCAAGGCGCTGCTGCGCCGGTACGGCATGGAGGTGCGCAGCCACGTGGTGCAGATCGGCCCCGAGTCGGCGCCCACCCGCGACGACCTCGCGCTCGGCGACTTCGACGCGGTCGATGAGAGCCCGGTGCGCGCCCTCGACCCTGATGCCTCTGAGCGCATGAAGGCGGCGATCAAGGCCGCGGGCCAGGCCAGCGACACCCTCGGCGGCATCTTCGAGGTGTGGGTGTTCGACCCCCTGCCCGGCCTCGGCAGCCACGTGAGCGGCGACACGCGCCTCGACGGACGCATCGGCCAGGCCATGCTCGGCGTGCAGGCCATCAAGGGCGTGGAGATCGGCGCGGGGTTCGAGCTCGGGCGCATCCGCGGCAGCGCGGCCCACGACGAGATCTTCTGGAGCGAGGATCGCGGCTATCACCGGCGCACCAACCGGTCGGGCGGCCTCGAGGGCGGCATGACCCACGGCGCCCCGCTGGTGGTGCGCGCGGCCATGAAGCCCATCGCCACGCTCAGCCGGCCCCTGGCGTCCGTGGACGTGCAGAGCAAGGAGGCCACATCGGCCTTCAAGGAGCGCTCCGACATCTGCGCGGTGCCGGCGGCGGCCGTCATCGGCGAGGCCGTCATCGCCTTCGTCCTCGCGCAGGCGCTCGTCGACAAGTTCGGCGGCGACTCCATCGCCTCCCTCGACGCCGCGGTGGACCGCTACCGCGCGGTCCTGGCGCAGTAGCGTGGCCACGGAGCGCTGGATCGCGCTCGCGGGGTACATGGGCGCGGGCAAGAGCACCGTGGGCCGCAAGGCAGCGGAGATCCTGGGCGTGCAGTTCCTCGACGTCGACGACCTCATCGTGGCCCACGCCGGCCAGTCGATCCCCGAGATCTTTGCCCAGCGCGGCGAGCTGTGGTTCCGCCGCACCGAGGAGGACCTCATCCGCGAGAACCTCGCGGCCGAGCCCGGGGTGCTGGCCCTCGGCGGCGGCGCGCTCGGCAGCAAGCGCACGCGCGACCTGCTGGGCCGCACCGCATGGGTGGCATGGCTGCGCATCGACCCCGAGCTCGCCTGGGACCGGGTGGGGGGACTTCCCGGCCGCCCGCTGGCCCAGGACCGCGATCGGTTCATCCGTCGCGCCGGCGAGCGCGAGCATGTCTACCGCGAGGCGGCCGACGTGATCCTCGACGCCTCGCTGCCCGCGGGCGAGGTGGCGCGGGTGCTCGCCGAGTGGGCCGAGGGCGGGGGCCCCGACGAGGACCAGGCCGGATGAGCACCACCGCCCCCGACCCGGCGATCACCGCGGTGATCGGCGCTCGCGAGGTGCCGGTGCACCTCGGTCCCGGCGCGATCGACCTGGTCGGACCGCTCCTCGCGGCACGGGGCGAGGGTGATGGCGTGATGGTGGTGGTGGACGACGGCATCGCCTCGGCGGGCGAGCGCGCGGCGGCGTCATGCCGTGACGCCGGGCTTCGCGTGCACGTGGAGGCCGTGCCCGCGGGCGAGGCCTCCAAGAGCCTGGCCGAGATCGAGCGCCTGAGCCGCGCCTGCGCCCGCGCCGGAATCCGCCGTCGTGACGCCGTGGTCGCCGTGGGCGGCGGCGTTGTGGGCGACCTCGCCGGATTCCTCGCCGCCTCGTACCAGCGCGGCGTGCGGCTGGTG
>SXZC01000238.1 GCA_005788075.1 Actinomycetota bacterium | reverse complement strand
GGGTCGACGTTGAGGTACGGGTCGCACTTCTGCAGCGACACCTTGTAGCCCCGGGCCTTCAGCAGCGTGCCGAGCGACGCAGCCGTGATGCCCTTGCCGAGTCCGGACACCACGCCACCCGTGACGAACACGAAGCGCTCACCAAGATCACTCACCCGACCGGCCTCCCCGACCTGAACACCGTACGGGGCCTCAGCATACCCCCCGCACCGGCGCGCGCTCAGCCCCGGCGGGCGAGGAGTTCCTGCGCATGCCCACGGGCTGCGGAGTCGTCGGCCGCCGACCCCAGCATGCGGCAGATCTCGTCCACGAGCGCGTCGCCCTCCACCGACTCGATGGTGGTGATCGCCCGGCCGTCGTCAGCCGTGCCCTTCACCAGCCGGTAGTGGCGATCGGCCACGGCAGCCACCTGCGGGAGGTGCGTGATCACCAGCACCTGACGGCCCATGGCCATCTCGGCGAGCCTCTCCCCCACCACCGCGGCGGTCACGCCGCCGATGCCGGCGTCAACCTCGTCGAACACCCACGCCACGCCCGGATCGGCCGCGGCGGCCACCGCGTGCAGGGCCAGCAGCACGCGCGAGAGCTCGCCTCCCGATGCGGCGTCGGCGAGGGGCGCCTCGGGCAGGCCCGGGTTCGCCCGCATCACCAGCGATACCCGGTCGCGTGGAACCTCGGCATCGTCGCTGGTGACCTCCACGCGCAGCGTGGCACCCGCCATGGCGAGGTCCTGCAGCGCGGCCTCCACCGCCGATGCCAGGCGCGGTGCAGCGGCCTCGCGCAGCGCCAGCAGCTCGCCGGCTGCGGCGATCGCCTTTCCGAGCAGTGCGTCGCGCTCCGCGGCGATGGCGTCATCCCCCGATACCCCCGTGGCGAGGGCCTCGAGCGCCGCGCGGGCGTCCTCGGCGCGGGCCATCACCGCGTCGGTGCCGGGCCCGTAGCGCCTCGACAGTGCGTCGTAGCGCGACAGGCGCTCCTCCACCCAGTCGAGTCGCCCGGGCTCGGCGCCCAGGTCGTCGGCGTAGCGGCGCACGCCGATGAGGGCCTCCTGCAGGGCGGCCTCGCCCGCGGCCAGATCGGCCAGCACCTCCCCGAGCGACGGATCGAGCTCGGCGGCCTGCTCGATGGCGCGCATCGCCTTGCCGGCAGCCGTGAGCGCCCCTCCCTCGCCGTCGCCGTCGAGCAGGGCGATGGCGCTGGCGGCGGCCCCGGCGAGGCGCTCCGCGTGCGCCAGGCGCGCGCGCTCGGCGAGCAGGGCCTCCTCCTCTGCAATATCGGGACCCACCTCGTCCACGTCGGCCACCAGCCTCTCGAGCGCCTCGCGCTCGTGCTCCGCGCGCTCGCGCCGCTCGCGGGCCTCCTCCACCTGGCGATCGAGCTGCGCGAGGCCGCGGCGCATGCCGCGCAGGCGGGCCTCGAGGGCCACGGCATCCGGTCCGGCGAAGGCATCGAGGATCGCCATCTGCGCAGTTGGCCCCACCAGGCGCCGCTGCTCGTGCTGGCCCGAGAAGCGCACGAGGCCGCCGACGAAGGCCGCAACGCCCTCGCGCGAGGCCACCTGGCCGTCCACCAGCGCCCGGGCGCGCCCCTCGGCGGGCACGCGGCGGGCCACCACCACCTCGGCGTCGTCCTCGGCCAGCTCGCGCACCTGCTGGGCGGGGTCGTCGGGGTCGAGCGAATCCCAGAACCCATCAGGCACCGCGACGGTGGCTTGCACGAGGGCGTGCTTCGCGCCCGGCCGAACGGCCTTCGCGTCAGCCGGCCCGCCCGCGAGCAGCCCGAGCGCCTGGGCCACCACCGTCTTGCCCGCCCCGGTCTCGCCGGTGATGGCCGTGAGCCCCTCCACGGGCTCGATGTGCGCCCGCTCGATCACGACGAGGTCACGGATCTCGATCTCCCGGATCACGCCGCCTCCGCCGGATGCCTCATGGGCGCCCGAACTTCTCCCGGTAGCGACGGAAGAAGGATGACTCCGGGAAGATCGCCAGGTGCACCTCCTCGCCGCCGAGCCCGACGGTGATCGACCGTCCGGGCGGCAGCGCGGCGATGCGCACGCCGTCGGCCAGCACGTCGCAGTCGCCGACGATTGCCGAGTTGGTGACCGTGAGCTTCTCGTCGGCCGCGAGGATGAGCGGGCGGGTGTCGAGGTGGTGCGCCGCGATGAACGACAGCACGAAGCACTTGACCCGCCACGACACCGTGGGGCCGCCCGCGGCGAGGTTGTACGCCGTGGAGCCCACGGGCGTGGAGCAGATGAGCCCGTCGCAGCGCACGGTGGCCACTGGCTCGCCGGATACCGAATACGACAGATCCGCGAGGCGCGACTCGCCCCCGCGCAGGAACGCCAGGTCGTTGACCGCCTGCAGCGTACCCTCGCTCCACTCCGCCTTCAGGGACGGAAGGCCGAGCGTGATGTAGTCGCCCTCCAGCGCGCGGGTGACGCCGCGCTCGAGGTCCGACTGCTCCACGCTGGCGAGGAATCCCACCCGGCCGAAGTTCACGCCCAGCACCGGCGCGCCGGTGGTGGCCTCGCGCGAGAGCGCGCGCAGGATGCTGCCGTCGCCGCCCAGCACCAGCACCAGATCGGACCCATCCCCGCGCAGGTCCGTGGGCTCCATGATCGTGCGCTCGGCGAGCGGCGGGTGCTTCGCGGCCTCCTCTGCGGTAGCCGCCACCTCCACCCCGCGGGCGTCGAGGATCGATATGACGGTGGGCATCACGCCGGCGGTCACCTCGGCGGCGCCGTGGGTGAGGATGAGCACCCTCTCGGCGCGTGAGCCCGCGACCTCGCTGATGGGGCGATAGGGCGGCATCGTCACCCGCCGTCCGCCACGGCCGCGCTCACGACCGCCGGCACGTCGACCGGGTCGCCGGGTGCATCGGGCCCGAGCGCGAGCACGAACACCTCGCGGTTTCCCTTCGGACCGGGGGTGCCGCTATCGGCCGCGCCGGCAACCCGTCCCCCGCTCTCCTCGATGGCCCGCACCACGCGCATGACGGCATCGTGGCGCAGGGCAGGGTCGCGCACCACCCCACCGGAGCCCACGTTGTCCCGCCCCACCTCGAACTGCGGCTTCACCATGACGAGGGCACGGTACGCCGGTGACAGGCATCGCGCCACCGCGGGCCATACGACGGCCGACGAGATGAACGAGACATCCATCACGGCGAGGTCGGGCACCCGGGGAAGCATCGCGGGCTCGAGGGCCCTCGCATTGGTGCGATCGAGCACGTCCACGCGGGGGTCCTCGCGCAGCGCCCATGCCAGCTGGCCGTAGCCGACGTCCACGGCGATCACGCTGGCGGCGCCCCGTTGCAGCAGCACGTCGGTGAACCCGCCGGTGGAGGCCCCGACGTCGATCGCCTGCGCACCCGACACATCGACCCCGAGCCGGTCGAGCGCGTGGTCGAGCTTGAGCCCGCCGCGCGATGCGAACTCCGGCCCCTCATCGATTTCGATCTCCGCGTCGGGCGTCACCTGCTGGCCCGGCTTCACGTCGGCGCGGCCGTCCACGCGCACGCGGCCCGCCATCACCGCTGCCTGGGCACGCGCCCGCGACGGGAACAGCCCCCGGTCGACGAGAGCGGCGTCGAGTCGCTGCCGGGCCACGGGCGCATCGTAGCCGCGCAGATGGCGACGCCCGGCGCACGTTCGCGCCGGAAGCCGCACGTCAGCGAGCCGCGCGCTCCCCCAGGGCCACGAGCGCCGCGTGCGCCGCGGCGGCGGGCGTCACCCCGGCATCGGAGAGCAGGAGATCGCGTCGGCCGTGCTGGATGAACTCATCGGGGATGCCGATGCGCTCGACGTGAGCCGGGCCGTCGCCGATCACCTCGAGCACCGCGCTTCCGAAGCCGCCCTCGAGCACGTGGTCCTCGATGGTCACCACCACGTCGTGGGTGCGCGACAGATCCTCAAGCAGCTCCACGTCGATCGGCTTCGCGAAGCGGGCGTTCACCACGGTGGGCCGCACGCCGAGCTCCTCCGACACGATGCCCGCGGCGTCCAGCGCCACCTGCACCCCGTAGCCGTAGCCCACCAGGGCGACGCGCGAGCCGTCCTCCAGCACGTGGGCCCGGCCCACCTCGAGCACCTCCGGGCGATCCGGGAGGGCGACGCCGGTCCCCGCGCCGCGCGGGTAACGGAAGGCCGAGGGCCCGTCAATGCGCAGCGCGGTGTGCAGCATGTGCACGAGTTCGGCCTCGTCCATGGGGGCCATCACCACCATGCCCGGGATCGACCGCATGTATGCGATGTCGAACACCCCGTGGTGCGTCGGGCCGTCGTCGCCCACCAGGCCGCCGCGGTCGCTGGCGAACACCACCG
>SXZC01000237.1 GCA_005788075.1 Actinomycetota bacterium | reverse complement strand
GGCTGCAGCGGGAAGGCCCCCGCCAGGTCGTCGAGGCGCGGGCGCTCGTGCTCGATCAGGTCGCCGTGCTTGGACGTGCCCGACCGGAACCCATGCCTCGCCTCCTTGAGCTCCACGGCGTCCCACACGGCGTCCTGCGCCACGCCGCGCGCGAGCGGCGCCGACTGCAGTTGCATGGCCTTGGCCCGCCGCACCTCGGGTGCCGGCGTGCGCCCGGCGGGACGGAACTCATCGCTCTCGTACCGCCAGCGGCCCACCTCGATGCACGACACCGGCACCGGCACCGTGGCGCCGGCCTCCACGAGCACCGCCACGTTGATGATGCGGTCCTGCTTGGCGCCGGCGATCTCCTCGCCGTCGTAGAGCAGCACGCGGTCGGCGGTGGGGTTGATCACGACGATCTCTCCCACGTCGCCGGCCTCGTCGACCTCCTTCACGGTGAACCCGCGCGCGCTGGCCTCGGCCAGCGATACGTACGCGCACACCGGATCGGCCGCGGGGAACAGCGGCGTCACCGATATGCCCCGGTGCACCACGGCCTCGCCCGCCTGCAGCGGCAGCGCCGCGGCCTCCTCCTCGATCACCTTCGCCATGCCATCTCCTCTCCGCTTCGACACCCGTGTGTCATCGCGGGAGAGGAGAGTCCTTACACGGCGGGCCCTATTCGGCGGGCTGGGCGGTGGCCTTGTCGAACATGATGTAGAGGCGGTCGGGGTTGTTCTGCCTGCTTGAGCGCATGCTGCCCATCATCACCACGTCCCGGTTGTTCAACGCGTCCTTCGCCCCCTGGCTCACCGGGGTGAAGGTATCCGTCCCCCAGTCCCACGACCCGTTCCGCCAGTAGTAGAAGCCGTAGTCCCAGTCGTTCTCCTCGGGACAGGGGTCGTACTTGGTACGGGTGCTGAGGATCTCGTCGCCGTTCTCAAGCGTGAAGGTCATGAGCCACTGGCTGTCGGCGCCGCTCAGGCAGTTGGTGGCCACCTCGAACCGCCGCGCGCCGGTGTCGCCGTTGGGCATGATGGTCACCCCGTCGAGCGCCGAGGGATTGCTCGGGCCCGACCAGCCGTTGCAGTCGTTGCCGCTCAGCGTGTTGGTGAGCACCACCGGCACGTCGAGCAGGTTGTAGAAACTCACATAGTGCTCGCGCGACGGGCTCTTGTCCGGGCACGTGACCGCCTTCGCGGGCGTGGTGGACGCCGCGCGCGTGGGCGTGGTGGCGGCGCCGGAGGTGGTGGCCGGTGATGACGATCCGCAGCCGGCCAGCACCGCCGGAGCCAGCACCACCGCAGCCGCGGACGCGACCCAGGGGCGAAGGCGCCGGGACACCGTGGGGAGATCACTCATGCGCTGAGCCTACCGGGCGTGTCCTGTCGTGCGTCCTCCGCAGCCCTGCACGCGACGCCGCCCACCTCGTAATCTTCCGAACCGACCTGCCTCACCCCGGGGGCCCGCGTACTTGCCCGACCACGTCGCATTCTTCGATCAGCAGGACACCGATGAGGTGACGTGCCTCGCTTGCGGCTGGGCCGGCCAGGCCGGCGACCTGGACATCGACGGCGTGTCGTGGGAGCAGATGCGCTACGAGCAGCGCTGCCCGACGTGCGAGGAGCTGGTGCGGGTGGTGGCGTTCCCCACGCACGCACAGGTGCGTGCCGCGCGGCGCAGGGGCGACCCCCGCGCCGACGACATGGGGCCGATGGCGGGCTAGCCGGCTATCCGGCGGACCAGCCCGGGGCGCTGCCGAAGATGTCGCTCTGCGCCACCCGCGGGTTGCCGGCGCTCACGGGCTGCAGCGGATCGGTGGGGATGCGTCGCACGAGCACCAGCTGGGCGCGGCGCAGCACTGACGGGGTAACTCCCGGGCCGCGCGCGATCTCGGCGCGCAGCGTGAGGTCGCGGCCCTCGCCGCCCGGCCATGGGGTGGTGGGCGCGCTTGATGCGGCGCGCAGCGTGGTGGTGCCCACTACCGACCCGGGCATCAGCATGAGGCGCCGTCCCGTGGACGCATCACGGAGCATCACGGTGGTGCGCACCTGGCATGCCGAGGCCGGGGTGCGCATGACGGTCACGGTGGCGGTCACCCGGTAGGCACGCCGGGCGGGGTCGTAGGCCACGGTGCGCCGGTCGAGCTGTGCCACGTCGCTCGCGCAGGGCGTGCGGTAGTTGGCGATGAAGGGGTTGGTGCCCGAGCCGCTGGTGAGCGTGACGCCGCCGAAGCCGATGGACTGCGCGAAGAAGCCCACAACCGTGCTCGAGGCCGTGGAGCTGCTGGCCACGCCGGTGCCGCGGTCGGTGCCCGCTCCCCCGGCGCCGGTGGCCCATGACACGGTGCCCGTGGGGCCCACCCGTGCAACCAGAACAGTGTTGGCGTCAGTGCCGGGGAGCGGGGTGGTGCCCAGCGTGGCGCCGCCCTGGCCGGAGTAGTAGCCGGTCACGGTGGCTGAGCCATCGGCCTGGGTGGCCACGGCCTGGCCGCGGTCGGTGCCCGTGCCGCCCCCGCGGATCGCCCATGCGAAGCGCCCGGCGGCCGTCACCTTGGCCACGAAGATGTCGTTGCCGCCCGCGGTGGCGAGGGTGGTGGATCCGAACGTGGCGGGGTTGCTGGTGAAGAAGCCCGTGATCACCGACGACCCGTCGGGGGCGGCGGCGATGCCCATGCCCCAGTCGATGCCGGTGCCGCCTGCGGACGTGGCCCACTCCACGGCGCCGCGGGGCGTCACCCTGGCCACCCAGGCGTCCTTGTCGCCGGCGCCCGTGAGCGTGCGCCCGCCCAGCGTCATGGTGCCGGTGAACAGCCCGGTCACCACCACGTCGCCGTCCGGCAGTCGGGCCACGCCGTACGCGCCGTCATCGCCCGTGGGCGACCCCCCGGGCAGCGCCCATGCGACGGTGCCGTCGTCCATCACCCGCGCGATGAAGACATCCCACCCACCGGTGGTCGCGAGCGTGGTGCCGCCCAGCGTGAGCGTGCCGTTGAACTCACCGACCACGATCGCGGAGCCGTCGGGCAGGGTGGCCACCGATCGCGCGCCGGCCTTCTGCCCGCTCGCCCCCACGGTGCCGGCGGTGGCCCATGAGAATGCGCCGGCGGGCGTGAGGCCCGCGATGAAGACATCCCAGCCGGTGGAACCTCCCCCGCCCGTGAGCGTGGTGGCGCCGAACCCGGCTGACCCCACGAACTTGCCCACCACCACCGACGATCCGTCGCCGCGCGTAGCGACCCCCGTGGCCTCGTCGGCGCCTGTGCCGCCGCCGCGGACAGCCCATGCGAAGGCGCCGCGCTCGGTGATGTTGGTGACGAAGGCGTCGGTGCCCGAGGTCCCCGCCCGGGTGAGCGTGGTGCCGCCGAAGGCGGCCGTGGCGCTGCCCAGGTTGCCCACCACCACCGACGCGCCGTCATCCCCGTTGGCGATCGCGGTGCTCCAGTCACCACCCGAGCCGGGCATGGTGGTGGCCCAGGGCACGCCGACTCCCGTGGGGAGGGGCTGGGCGGAGGCCGCTGCGATGGCCCCGACGGGCGTGGCCACGATGGCGGCGGAAGCGATGCCGGCCACGACGAGCCGGGTGATGCGATGAAGGGGCATGACCTGATCCTATCCGGGCGGGTCCGCTAGCCCGTGACCCGCGCCCGCGCCGCGCGCGGCGTGAGTGTCACGCGGGTCGCGGCCGCCTGCACCTTGGCCACCCCGGTGGCCCGCGCGCTGCCGGTGACTGTCACCGTCACGCGGCGCGTGCTCACCGCGCGCACCGTGATCACCTTGGTCGCCTTTGCGCCCGCGGCCACCGTGCCCACGCGGAAGCACGCCGTGCGGCCCGACCGCAGCGCGCCCCCCGTGGATGTGAAGACCATGTGGGACGGCAGCCGGATGCACGAGGTGACTGCCTCCGCAGCCGTGCCGCCGGTGTTGGCCGTGCGGATGCCGATGCGCAGGCGCTGCCCGCTCACCACCCGGCGGCGCGAGGGCAACAGGGTGGCGGTGAGCGCCGCGGGCGTGGCCCCGGCGGCGGCCTCAGCGGGCGCCTTGCACGCGGTGGCAGCCAGCTGGCCCCGCTGGAACGGGTAGCCGTCGTTCACCTGCGAGCAGATGAGCCACGTGGTGGTGGGGTTGGCATCCCACCCGTTGGCGATGCTCCAGCCGAGCTCGGTGTAGGTGCCGATCTGCTTCATCTGGGCGGTTGTGCGGCCCACGCCCACCGTG
>SXZC01000035.1 GCA_005788075.1 Actinomycetota bacterium | reverse complement strand
CTGCGCGCGCACCCCGACGGCGCCCCCGCGCTGCCCGTTCCCCCGCCCGGCGCCACCGCCGCGCTGCACGACGCCCAGCGGTACGTGCGCCCCCTGGCGCGCGCCCTCGAGACCGGCCGCCTCGGCCAGCTCGATGACCGCGCCGAGGCCACCGGCCTGCGCGGGGTGGTGCGCGGCCAGGAGGTGGACGTGGTGCTGCGCGACCGCCGCCTGTCGACCGCCGTGCTCGCCGAGGCGCAGGCGGCGCACGACCGGGGGGTGGACATCGAGGATGGCTCCATCGACGTCCTGCGCGCCGCCGTCGAGGCCATCACCGCCGGACTGGTGCGCGGCATGGCCGAGGGGCTCGATCCCCTCGCAGACCAAGAGCCTCCCCCGCTCCCGCCGGCGCAGGCCTAGGCGGCACCGGGCACTACGGGTACCAATGCCGAGGGCCCCTTGCGGGGCCCTCGGGTTAGCGAGCCATAAGCCGGATTCTGTCGTGGGCAGTCATCCATCTGGGACGTCCGTTGCCGGACGCCTCCTGCGGCCTACCCGGGACTCGGCGAGCAACCTGATGTCGTCCCTGTTCGGCCTTGCACCGGGTGGGGTTTACCCAGCCGGCCCGTCACCGGACCGCTGGTGCGCTCTTACCGCACCTTTTCACCCTTACCTCCGAAGAGGCGGTTTCGTTTCTGTGGCACTTTCCCTCGGGTTTCCCCGGCTGGCCGTTAGCCAGCACCCTTGCTCTGCGGTGTCCGGACTTTCCTCGAGGCCCGAGGGCCCCGCGACTGCCTGGCTCGCAGCCGCAGGGTACCGCGCTAGAGGTCGCGCATCACCCCGACGACCCGGCCGATCACCGTGATGTCCGGGCTGCGGATGGGCTCGTAGGCCTCGTTCTCGGCCTCCAGGCGCACCCCGCCGGGCTCGCGGAACACGCGCTTCACCGTGGCCTCGTCCTCCAGCAGCGCCACCACGATCTGCCCGTCACGGGCGTCGGACTGCTGCTTCACGGCCACGAGGTCGCCATCGAGGATGCCCGCGTTGATCATCGAGTCGCCCTTCACCCGCAGCAGGTAGTCCGCTGCGAATGGCGCGGCCACGTGGTCCTCCACGTGCTCCTCGGCGAGGATCGGCGATCCGGCCGCCACGGCGCCCACCAGCGGGAGCGTCATCGGCGCCGGCGCGGCCGACGCCGCCTGCTTGCCGCCCTGCAGCCCCACCAGCATGGCCCGGGGCTTCGAGGGGTCGCGCTTGAGGTGGCCGCCCTCCTCGAGCTTCTCGAGGTGCCGGTGCACGGTGGATGGCGACGCCAGGCCCACGCCGGTGCCGATCTCGCGCACGGTCGGCGGGTAGCCGTGCCGCTCCACGTGGTCCTCGATGAAGGCCAGGATCTCGGCCTGCCTGCCGGTTGGTGCCGTCGCCATGGGTGATGCCCCCGGGTAGGAAGTGTCGAACTGGTGTTCGCCACGATAGCAACGGCTCCTGCTGCTCCCTCTGCTGCTACATTGCCCCGCGCTGTCCGAGGGCTGGACGGCACCTCGTGCGGCTGTGGCGGAATTGGTAGACGCGCAAGGTTGAGGGCCTTGTGACCCCTAGGGTCGTGGAGGTTCAAGTCCTCTCAGCCGCATCGAAACGACAAGGGCCGCCCCTCGGGGCGGCCCTTGTCACATGCCGGGCCGGCGGCGCGCGCCGGTGCGCTGAGGCGCCCTACCCGAAGATCGCCTGGATGAGCCACACGGCCCAGGCGATGAAGTACATCGAGAGGACCCCGATGAGGTAGAGAACGATGCCGGCGATGATCAGCGCGACGAACGCGCCGACGAAGCGGACCGGCAGTGAGCGTAGGACGGAACTATTCACGGGCGGAACTCTACCCGGCACGCGGGGGGCAAGGCGGCCAACTACCGGGGGCTGAGTGTCCCTAGGGCGTCGTCAGGTCATCACGACGCTGAGCACGTACGTCATGAGGAAGAACAGCACCGCCACGATCACGGTGATGCGGGTGAGGTTCTTCTCGACGATGGCGGATGATCCGCCGTACGCGCTCGAACCGCCGCCCACGCCGAAGGCGCCGGACAGACCCGAATCCTTGCCGCTGTGCATGAGGATCAGGACCACCAGCAGCACGCAGAGCAGCACGTGTATGACGACCAGGAATGCGACCACGGCGCGGCACAGTAGCAGCGATGGGCCGCCCGGCGGCGCTCAGGTCGCCGTGGGCAGCGCCCCCTCCGCGCGCAACATCCGGCGCTTCGCATCGGTGCCGCCCGCCGAGTAGTCGCCGAGGCCGCCGTCGGACCGCACCACGCGGTGGCAGGGGATAACCACCGGGAGCGGATTCGTCGCCATGGCGGATCCCGCCGCGCGGGCGGCCCCCGGGCTCCCCGCCCGGCGGGCGAGCTCCGAGTAGGTGATCACCTGCCCGCGCGGGATCGCCCGGCACGCGCGGAGCGCCCTTCCGCGGAAGCCACCGGGCAGCAGCGCCCAGTCGGGATCCGCCGGGGCCCACCGGGCATCGCCCGCAACCACGCGCACGGCGCCCGCTGCAATCGCCCGCCGCGTGGCCTCGCGTCGCGAGGTGGCCACCGCCACGACACCGCCCTCCCGCCAGGCCATCCAGCGGTCCCCGTGCTCGGTGGCCACGCGCGCCACCTGCGCCTCCCACGCCGACATGCGACGATGTTGCCATGAGCACGGATGCCGGAGATCTCCTCAACCCGCCCGAGATCACGCACTGCTTCGTCTGCGGGTCCGACAATGAGTCGGGACTCGGCCTGCACGTGTTCCGTGACGGCACCGATGCGGTGGCCACCTGGACCCCTGATGCGCG
>SXZC01000236.1 GCA_005788075.1 Actinomycetota bacterium | reverse complement strand
CGACTTCTACTCCGGCCTCATCTACGAGGCGCTCGGCATCCCGTCCGAGATGTTCACGGTCATGTTCGCCATCGGTCGCGCCCCGGGCTGGGTCGCGCAGTGGCTCGAGATGATCAACGACAAGGAGCAGAAGATCTCGCGCCCGCGCCAGGTCTACGTGGGCCCGGACGAGCGCGACTACGTCGACATCGGCTCGCGCTGACGTGAGCACCGAGCAGTCCACCGACGGCGCGGCCCCCGACATGGCCGTGTGGGCCGAGATCGTCGACGCGATCGAGGAGGCCGTGCCGCCGGAGTGGACCCGCTTCGCACGTGAGAACGCCGACACCTCGTGGATGCGGGCGATGCTGCTGCTCGACGCCCACGACCGCCTCGGCAATCCCACGCCCACGGAGCACGTGTCGCACACGCTCCATCACCTCGCGATGTCCAACGAGCGCGACGGCGAGGCCAAGGGCTGGGAGATGCTCTTCGAGAAGCGCCGCGAGGAGCGCCGGCAGATGCTCCTCCTCATCGAGGAGAAGGGGCCGGCCGTGCTCGACGGCGAGCCCCTCGCGCTGTTCCACCGGTCGATCGTGCCGGTGGTCATCAGCGCACCCGGCTCCTAGGGATCGCTCCTACGACCGGGGCCCGGCTGCCGCGCGCAGGATGCGCGGGGGCAGCACGGCCACGAGCCGCCCGGCGCCGAGCCGCGGCGCCTCCATGTCGACCACGGCGGCACCCGGGCGCCGGAAGCCGATCTGCCCGCATCCGGTGAGGTCGGCCAGCGCGTAGGTGAGCCCGGGCTGGTGGGTGCACGCGAGCAGCGTGCCGGCATCGGGGTGCTCGACAAGCAGCTCGAGCAGGTCGGACGCGCTCGTGCCGGGCGCGAGCCGGGCGTCCTCCCGTAGCGGGCATCCCGCCGCGGCCGCCACGAGCTCGGCGGTCTGCCGGCAGCGCACGAGCGGGCTCGTGACCACCACGTCGGGGCGCACGCCCAGCGCCACCAGGCCCTGCGCCGCACGCCCTGCGCGCGCGAGCCCGTCCTCGGTGAGGCGACGCGCGGCGTCGCCATCCGGGTGGTCCTCCTCGGCCACGCCGTGGCGCATGAGCACGAGCGTGGTCATGAGATGGGGGGAACCTGCCCCACGAGCAGGGCCGAGAACGCGACGATCACCAGGGTGATCCCCACCTCCACCCACGCGTTGCGGCGCACGAGGGCCAGGGTGGCCGTGTTGGGCGGCCCGGGTCGGCGGCGCAGCGCGCTCACCACGCGCCGCGCGCGCAGCGCGAGCACGATCGCCACGGCGAGCAGGCCGATCTTCACGAGGATCGTCCAGCCGTAGGAGGTCTCCCACAGGTCGGCGGGCGAGCTCATCTGCCCGAACGCGCGCACCACGCCGCTGGCCACGAGCAGGGCCACGGCGATCACCGCCAGCGCCGAGAAGCGCGCGAGGGCGAGGCCTCCCACGAGGCGTCCCCCGGTGCCGGCCACGCGGGGAAGGCGCAGCAGGTACACGGCCACGATGGCGAGGCAGCCGATCCAGGCGCTCGCCATGGCGGCGTGCAGGGCGTCCACCGGCACCTGCAGCGCGGGGGTGCCGGTGGTGGATGCGTGCCCCTGCGCCGAGAGCGATCCGATGGCCACGAGCGCAGGCACCATCATCACGAGCATCGGCCAGAGGCCGCCGTCGGCATCGCGCGGCTCGGGGGCATCATCGCTGCGGTATTCCACGAGGAACCTCCACACCCCCAGCGCGAACAGCACGAAGAGGGCGAGGGTGCGCACCTGGAGCAGGTCACCGAAGCGCGTGTCGGCGAGCACGCGCACGATGCCCGCCGGGTCGGCGAGTGCACCCCATACGCTCGTGCCCATCGATGCCGCGGTCTTCACCACCAGCACGAGGGCTTCGCCCACCAGCGCCACCAGCGCCAGGGCCCCGAAGCCGATCCACCAGGCGTCGCGCGCCCACGAGAGCGCGGCGTCGCGCTCGCCGTCGGGCATGCGGGGCGGTGGCCGCCAGGCGGACCGCCACACGAGCACCCGGAACAGCAGCAGCGCCAGCAGCCCCCCGATTCCCACGAGCTCCACCCAGCGGGCGGTGACCGACCACGCGGATGTCTCGGTGGGGCCGGTTCCACCGCCGGGGCCGCCGAGGTAGGGGGCGGCGAGCGGGACGTCGCCCACCGCGAACACCGACGCCCCCGGGATGATGTGGCCGTCGGACGACACCACCCGCCAGCGCACGGTGTACGACCCCGGCGCGAGGCGCGGGCGAACGGGCACCTCGATCACCGCGGCATCGGCCTGCTGCACGGTTCCCGGGCCGCTGCTCACGGTCTCGCCCCGGGCATCGACCACCGTCAGGTCGGACTGCTGCAGCAGTTGCACCGGCTCGGTGAAGCGCACCTCCACGCGGCCGGGGCCGGAATCGAGCCGCGCGCGGTCGGCGGGGGAGATCTGCTCCACGAGGGCGTGCGCCATGGCACCGGGCGCGAATGCCAGCGCGGCGAGCAGGGCGAGCGCCAGCATCGTGAGGGCCCTCGTCAGTGGCGTGGCGGGGAATCGCACGGCCTCGCAGGCTAGCCTGCTGCGGTCAGCCGGAGAACGCGGGGGATGTCACGTGAGCGGGATCGTCGAGGGCAAGCGGGCGCTCGTCGTGGGGGTGGCCAACAAGCGCAGCATCGCGTGGGCCATCGCGCGGCGGCTCGATGAGGAAGGGGCGCGCGTGGCGCTGACCTTCCAGGGCGAGCGGGTGGAGAAGGACGTGCGCAAGCTGGCCGGTGAGCTGTCGAACGGCCCGGTGCCAGTGCTGCCCCTCGACGTGACCGACGACGCCGAGCTCGATGCGGCCGTGGCCGGCACGGCCGAGGCGCTCGGCGGCATCGACATCCTCGTGCACGCCGTGGCCTTCGGGAAGGTGGAGGACCTCGGCGGACGGTTCATGGAGGTGTCGGATGACGGCTTCCAACTGGCACTCGACATCTCGTCGTGGTCGCTGAAGCGGCTCGCCGAGCGCGTGGAGCCGCACATGCGCCAGGCCGGTGGTGGCGCCATCGTGACGATGAGCTACGTGGCGGCCGAGCGCGCGGTGCCCGGCTACAACGTGATGGGCATCGCCAAGTCTGCCCTCGAGAGCATCGTGCGCTACCTCGCCTGGGACATGGGCCCGGACAACGTGCGCGTGAACGCCCTGTCGGCCGGTCCGGTGCGCACCCTCGCCGCGAGGGGCATCCCCGGCTTCGGCGACATGGTGGACAACGCCATCGAGCGATCGCCGCTGCGCCGTGCGATCGACGCCGACGAGGTTGCCGACGCGGCGCTGTTCCTGTGCTCGGATCTGGCGCGGGCGGTGACCGGCGAGACCCTGCACGTGGATGCCGGCTACCACGCGATGGCCATCTGAGCGACACCGTCCGCATCGGCGTGGTCGCCGACACGCACGTGGGCGAGGTGCTGCCCGCGTTGCCACCCGAGGTGCCGGCCGCCCTCGAGGGCTGCCAGCTCATCCTGCATGCCGGCGACCTCACGTGCACGAGCGTGCTCGACGAGCTGGAGCGCATCGCGCCGGTGGTGGCCGTGCAGGGCGATCACGATCGGCTCGCCGGAATCGACCTTCCGCGCGAACGGGTGGTGCGCGTGCGCGGACGGCGCATCGGCCTGGTGCATGGCCGGCGCAGCCGTGCCATCGAGATGCCGGCGGCGGGGCTGAGCCTCGTGAGGCGCCGCGCGGTGCTGCTCGGCCTGCACCGCCACATGATCCGCCGCGTGGGGCCCGTGGACCTCGTGGTGCACGGGCACCTGCACATGCCCGTGGACACCGAGGTGGGGGGCACCCGGGTGTTCTCGCCGGGTGCCGTGTACATCCCCGAGGAGCGCGATGCCAGCGAGCGCACGGGCATAAAAGGCCGTGCATACATGCGGTTTCGCGCCGGGATGTCCGACGATGAGCGGGCGTCGTCGGTGGGCATCGTCGAGGTCGGCCCGCGGGGGATGCGGGTGGAGCGCGTGCTGCTGCGTGACGTCCGGGGCGAGCGTTAACTTCCTCCCACGGAACCCCTACGCGGGAGCACTGCCGAGATGACCGCAGAAGTCGCCTACCAGTTCCGCAACGCGCATGAGGAGCTCGAGCGGGCCATGGCCGATTACCTGGCCATCTCGCGCGGGTCTCACCTCTACGCCGACGCCGAGGCCCACGCCGCGGCCGAGGAGAAGGCGTGGGAGCGGATGATGACCCTGCGTGATCGCGCCGACGCGGCCACGGCCGTCTAGGCGGGGATCTCCACCACCAGGGTCGTGCCCTCGCCGGGGCACGATTCCAGCGTGGCCGTGCCCTCCAGCAATGCCACGCGTTCGCGGATGCCCGCGAGGCCAAGGCGATCGGTGTCGGCATCTGGATCAAAGCCCACGCCGTCATCCTCGATGATCACCCGCAGCCGCCCGGGGAGCCTGCGCACCAGCACGCTCGCATGACGCGCCTGCGCATGGCGCTGGATGTTCGTGAGCGCCTCCTGCACCACGCGGAACACCGTGATCTCGGCTTCCTCGCCCAGCTCGGGCATGTGCTCCACCGACACGTCCACCGTGATGCCCGGCTCCATGCGCAGGCGATCGGCCTGGCGCTCGATGGCGCTGGCCAGCCCGTGCTCCTCGAGGCCTGACGGCCGCAGGCGCAGGGCCAGGTCACGGAGGGCGGTGGTGGCCTCGGCAAGCGATCTCCGCGCGGCGGCCAGCCGCTCGCGGCCGTCGTCGTCCACGTGCTCCTCGAGCGCGCGCATCTCGAGGGCGATGGCCGCGAGCACCTGGCCGGTCTCGTCGTGGAGCTCACGGGCCACGCGCACCCTCTCGGCCTCCTGGGCGCGGATCGCCCGCCGGTGGCCCTCGGCCGCCGCCTGCTCGCGCTCGCGCGCCGCTGCAAGCGCCGCCGACTCCGCCAGGCGCGCGCGCTCGTCTGCGACCGATCGCGCGTTCGCGATGGCCACCGCGGCCTGCGCCGCCAGCACCACGGCGAGCCGCTCGTCCTCCTCCGTGAAGGCCCCCGCCTCGCGATCGGTGAGGTAAAGGTTGCCGTACACGTCGTCGCCCAGCACCACGGGCACGCCGAGGAAGGTCTGCATCGGCGGATGCCCCGGCGGGAAGCCCGCCGATGAGGGGTGCGCGCCGATGCGCTCCACGCGCAGCGGTCGCGGGTCGGTGATGAGGCGTCCCAGCAGGCCCCTGCCACCCGGAAGCCGCCCGATGTTCATCGCCGTGAGGTCGTCGATGCCCGACCAGATGAAGCGCGCGAGGCCGTCGCCTTCCGATGAGAGCACGCCGAGCGCCGCGTAGCGGGCACCCACCACGCGGCGTGCCGACTCGAGCAGGCGCCGCAGCACCGTGTCGAGCTCCAGTCCGCTGCCGATGGTCATCCCGCTCTCCACCAGCTGGGACGTGCGCGCCACCGCCCGTGCCCCGGCGATGCCCATGCCGGCCACGAGGGCCAGGCGGGCGATGGGCTCTGCCACGGCGGGGTCGAGCGCCGACCCGTGGGCCGCGCGCACGACCAGCGCCGTGTCACCCGCGCCCGCCGGTCCGACCGCCGCGGCGATTGCCGCCACGCCCGAGTCACCCGCCGCCTCGGCGGGCCGGCCGG
>SXZC01000034.1 GCA_005788075.1 Actinomycetota bacterium | reverse complement strand
CTCGAAGAAGGTGAGATGGCGCGCGGTGCGGCCCACCTGGTCGATGTCGAGGGTGCGGAAGCACTTCTGCGAGCTGGTCATGCGCTGCGCGGGCGGCTGCGCCTGGCCCAGGAAGTACGACTTCAGGGGCTGCATGCCCGCGATGGTCAGCAGCACGGATGGGTCGTCCTCGAAGGGGACGAGCGAGGCGGAGGGGATCCTGAGATGGCCCTCCCGCTCGAAGTAGCGGAGGAAGCCCTCCCGGATCTCAGCGGTCGTCACGCGGGGAAATGTACCGCGCTACCAGGTGCGAGCGCGCTTCCTGGCCTCCGCCAGGTCGTCGTCGAACGCCTTCTCGGCGCGCACGCCGGCCTGCGCGCCGTCCACGAGGGCCTCGCGGGCGTCGAGCACCGCGTCGCGCCCCTCGCGGCGCACGAGGGCCGGCCACTTGCGCGGGTCACGCTCCTTCACGGTGAGCCAGGCAATGGCGCCGGCCACCAGCACCACCGGTGTGGGGATGCGGATCAATACGGGCTCTCGTGCCGCGGGGGCTCCGACGGCCGGCCGGCGGAGCGGCGGGCCTTGAACGACCGCAGTGCCTCGCTGGCCGAGGCCGTCACGCCGCTGAGCGCGCGCGCCGGCGCGGTAACGGCCTTCGACACCGTGCTGGCGGCCTGCTCGGCGCTCTTCGTGGCGCTCACGGCGGTGGTCATGATCTCGTCCACGTGGCCGAGCTGGGCGTTCACCTCGTCCACGGTCACCTGCACGCGCGTGAGGATCGGCACCGTCTCGTCGGTGATCTCCTCGACCGAGTTGTCGAGCTGGCCGAACAGCCCGCCCAGGCGGAAGAACAGGTAGAAGAGGCCCACCCCCACCAGGACGAGGAAGATGGCCAGCGCGAGGCTGGCGACGTCCGACCAACTCATTCAGTCCTCCGTGCCGTGTCCGGACCCCGTCCGGACGATGGTTCCTGCGGCGACGAGACGCCCCTCGTCGTAGAGGGCCGCGGTCTGCCCCGGGGCGACTGCCTCGGCGGCGTCCTCGAGCACCACCTCCCCGGTTCCATCGCCCGTCATGCGCAGATGGCCCCGGAGGGGTCGCCCATGATGCCGGATTCGCACGTCGAGTGCGCGGTCGGGCACCTCATGGGCGATCACATGCTCGAGCGCGATGGTGGTGCGGGCCAGGTCGTCGCGCGAACCGACCACCACCACGTTGCGCTCCGCGTCGGTGGCGAGCACGTACACGGGCTCCCCGGCCGCCACCCCGAGCCCGCGGCGCTGGCCCACGGTGTACCGCCAGAACCCGTCATGCGTGCCCACCTCGTGCCCATGCACGTCGACGATGCGTCCCGGTCGCGGTGCGAGCCCCGAGTAGCGCTCGAGGAACGGCCCGTAGCCCCCCTCGCCCACGAAGCAGACGTCCTGGCTCTCCACGGCATCGGCCGCGGGCAGCCCCCGCTCCGCGGCGATGGCGCGCACCTCGTCCTTCGTCAGGTCACCCAGCGGCAGGATAATGCGCGCGAGCGTGTCCCGGTCGAGCCGCGCGAGCATGTACGACTGGTCCTTCGACGCGTCGCGCGCCTGCCCGAGCACCCGGGCGCCGACTGGGCCGGTGACTGTCACCCCCCGGTGACTGTCACCGTGCGGCGCCCCCTGCACCTGCGCGTAGTGGCCGGTGGCCATCCACCGGGCGCCCAGCAGGGCCGCGGCCTCCGACAGGATGCGGAACCGCACCTCGCCGTTGCAGGTGATGCACGGGTTGGGCGTGAGGCCCTCGGCGTACCCGCGGGCGAAGGCATCCACCACCTCGCGCCGGAAGCGCTCGGCCGCGTCGATCGTGAGGTGCGGGATGCCCAGCGCCGCGCAGGTCTCCCGGGCGAGCCGCACGGTCTCCGGGGCGCAGCAGGAGCGCTCCGCGCGCGCGGCGACGGGGTCGTGCCACAGGCGCATGGTCACCCCCACCACGTCGAGGCCCTGCTCCGCCAGCAGCAGGGCGGCCACCGCGCTGTCCACCCCGCCGCTCATGGCCACCGCCACCCGGTCGTCCCGCAGGGCGATGCCGGGGTCGCCGAGCCGCTCGCCGTGCCAGGCCTCGAGCGCCCCCGCCACGGCATCGGCCACGATCTCCGCGCCGTGGCGGCGCTCGGGACCGAGGCCACCGAGGGCGCGGTCGAGCGAGGTGGCAGACACCCGCAGGGCCTCGTCCATCGCCGCGCCGGCCAGCGCCTCGCAGGCCGCGGACGCCGCCGCCGTGGTGGCCCCGCACCCGCGCACCCGGAAGCCAGCGTCGGTCACGCGGCCGTCGGCCACGCGGATCTCGATCACGGCGACGTCGCCGCAGTCCTCGGCACCGGCTTCGCCACGGGCGTCAGGCGCGGGAAGTCCACCTGCCCCCACGGGGGAGGCCAGGTGGCGCATCACCTCAGGCGGATACGGCGGCATGGCGTGACGGTAGCGCGGCGGGCAGGTTCCTCAGGAACCCCCTCCTTGAGGGAAACTTGAGGTATTCCGAATGGAAACGCAATACTCTGGTTATCCCGAGGCCCCCGGATCCGGTGCCCCGCTCCCCCGGGCGGGGCACCGAGGATCCTCTCCATGAGAGGAAGTCGGCCCCCACCGTGCCGCTCCGGGGCGTGATCCGAACCTGATTCACACAGGTCGGGCAGCGGGCGGGACCTCGCATTGTGCGGCCCCGACTCCATCACCCTGGTCACGAACTACGGCTCGGAACTAAGTCCGGTCGCGCACACGGTCGGGATGCGGCAACCCTAGACCCCGCCCGGACGCCGCGCAACGGGTCCGGGCGGGGCATCGGGTCTACTTCCCGTAGCTCGCCTTGTTGGCGGCGATGAAGGCGTTGAGCGCCTGGATGAGGCCGGTGTCGGCGGTGCGCACCGGGTAGGAGAACGCCTCGGTGCCGCTCCTCCCGTTGGCGAGCAGCATGCGATGCGGCCATGCCACCGTGATGTTCCGGAAGCGCTTGGCCTGATACCGGATGCTGATCAGCCCACCCCCGTAGGCGAACGCCGCCCCCCTCGACACCATCGCCACCGCGGCGGACTCGCCGGTGGCGTAGAGCACGTTCACGCCCCTCAGGTGGTTCCGGCGAATCTGCTGCCGGAGGTCGTACTCTGCGGTGGAACCCCTCGTGACGATGACGGTCCTGCCCGCAAGGCCCTCGGGGCCGGTAAGCGTGCTGCCCTTGCGCACCGCGAACGCCCGGAGCACCTCGTAGTAGGGGCGCGACCAGGTGGTGCCCGGGCTCGCCGCGCGTCGCGACGGCAGGTCGGCGATGCCCCCCGCGGCGATGTCGCACTCATCCCGCCCGGGGCGCGCCCACATGCCGGCGAACGATCGGACCGGCATGACCGTGACCGAAAGGCCGGCCTGCGCGGCGAAGCGCCTGAGGAAGGAAGCGTCGGTTCCCACCCATGCGCCGGCGGGGTCGAAGCTGGTCACCGGCGCGAAGCCCGGATAAGCGCAGATGGTCAGGGTGCCAGGCGTGAGGGTGGCGACGGGGGGGATCGGGATGGCAGCGCCCGATCCGACGGCGGAGGGCGAGGCGAACGCGGCCGTGCCGGCCAGCGCCGCGGTGATGGCGGCGCGAAGGGGGGTCCTGGTTATGCCTCTCTCTCCTCCGGGGATGGGGCGGTGCTCTTCACCGCGAGCTCCCGCAATTGGATGTCATCCACCCCGGCCGGGGCCCCGGTGAGGGGGTCAGCGCCGGTGGCGGTCGTGGGGAAGGCGATGACGTCGCGGATCGAGCGCTCACCGGCGAGCAGCATGACGAGCCGGTCGAGGCCGAGGGCGATGCCGCCGTGCGGCGGGGCGCCCAGGCGCAGGGCCTTGAGCAAGAACCCGAAGCGGTCCTCCGCCTCATCGGCGCCCAGTCCGATGCACGCGAACACGGCCTTCTGCACGGCCTGATCGTGGATGCGGATGCTGCCGCCGCCGATCTCGAGTCCGTTCAGCACCACGTCGTAGGCCAGGCTGCGCACGCTGCCCGGGTCGGTGGCGATGAGGTCGATGTCGTCGGGGTGCGGCGCCGTGAACGGGTGGTGCAGGGCGTCCCAGCGCTTCTCGTCGGCGTTCCAGCCGACCAGCGGGAAGTCCTCCACCCACAGCGGCGCCCACATGCCCTCGGGGATGAGCCCCCAGCGCTCGGCGAACCGGTTACGCAGCGTG
The DNA here is from genome assembly GCA_005788075.1 of Actinomycetota bacterium. GTDB lineage: Bacteria > Actinomycetota > Thermoleophilia > Miltoncostaeales > Miltoncostaeaceae > SYFI01. The sequence continues at coordinate 496 of SXZC01000034.1, read as the reverse complement.
CCCAGCACCTCGGATGCCACCTGCTCGTCGTCGGCAACGAGCGTGATGAGGTCGCCCGGCTCGGCCCCGAAGTCGGCTGCGAGGCCGTCGAGGAACTTCGCCACTGGCGATCGCAACGTGCCGTCGTCCTGCACGATGGCCCACACCAGCCCCTTGGCGCCGAGCGCCTGCGCCTCGGCCATCAGCTCGTCGCCATCCTTGCGCGACACGCCCTCCCCGGCGCCCGGCACCACGAGCCCGCGCACCACGCCGCCACCATCCACCACGCCCTTGAACACCGCACAGTCGGTGCGGCCCGCGGCGTCGGTCCAGTCCTGGATCTCCATGCCGAAGCGCAGATCCGGACGGTCGGTGCCAAACCGGCGCATGGCCTCGGCGTAGCCCATGCGCGGGAACGGCGTGGGGATCTCGATGCCCGCCTCGGCGAAGCAGGCCACGAGCACCCGCTCCGTGAGGTCCTCGAGGTCCTGGGGCTCCACGAACGATGCCACGACGT
>SXZC01000235.1 GCA_005788075.1 Actinomycetota bacterium | reverse complement strand
GGCGGCTAGCGACGCGCGAAGCGGGCATCATTCAGGCATGAGCGCAACTGATGACCTGCTCCACTACTCGAAGGAGTGGGCCGCCTCGTTCACCCAGGGCGACCTGGGAGTGGAGCCCACCCTCAAGCTCGCCGTGGTCGCCTGCATGGACTCGCGGCTGAACCCCCAGGCCCTGCTCGGCCTGCGCCCGGGCGAGGCGCACTACATGCGCAACGCCGGCGGCACGGTGACCGACGACATGATCCGCTCGCTGGTGATCTCGCAGCGGTTCCTCGGCACGCGGGAGATCATCCTCATCCACCACACCGACTGCGGGATGCTGCGGTTCACCGATGATGAGCTGCTGCGGTCGCTGCACAACGAGACCGGCATCCGGCCGACCTGGGCCGTCGAGACCTTCGCCGACACCGAGGAGGACCTGCGCATGTCCATGCGCAGGGTGCGCACCAGCCCCTTCATCCCCTACACCGACAGCGTGCGCGGATTCATCTACGACGTGAAGACCGGCAGGCTGGGAGAGGTCGAGGCCTAGGCGCCGGATGCCCGCCGCCGCGCGGGCGGCGGGGTGCCTCAGCTGATCTCGACCGGCTCCTCGGTGATCTGCTCGCCCTCGGGGGCCGAGCGGGCCAGGCGGAAGGCGCGGATCACCGGGCTGTCGGCGTCCTGCAGGGACACGATCACGTAGAGCGGCTGGTCGAAGAACGCCAGCTCCACGTCGGTCTTCGAGGGATAGGCCGCCGAGCGGGTGTGCGAGTGGTAGATGGCCACCAGGTCCTCGCCGGCCTCGTCGATGGCGTCCATGAGCTCCATCTGCTCCCGCGGGTCCATGACGTACATGAACGGCGTGCCCTCGGCGTTGGTGGTGGGCAGCACTCGGGTGGCCACGTCGCCGTGCCCGGCGATGAGCCCGCAGCACTCGTTGGGGAACTCCGCGCGGGCGTGCGCGATCACCTGCTCGGCCAGCGACTCGGGGAGCTTCACGGCAGCGGTGCGGCTACCAGAAGACGCCGTTGTCGAGGGTCTCCTCGACGTCCTCGATCTCGTCGGTCCAGATGCCGGCCGAGAGGTACTTCCAGCCTCCGTCGCACACGATGCCCACGACGGTGCCCTCGTCCATGCCCTGGGCCACGCGCGCGCAGGTGTGGAACACCGCGCCGCTCGAGACGCCGGCGAAGATGCCGTGCTCATCCGCGAGGCGGCGGGTCATGAGGATGGCGTCCATGTTCTCGACGAGCAGCTTCCGGTCGAGGCGCGAGAGGTCGAGGATCGGCGGGATGAACCCGTCGTCGAGGCTGCGCAGGCCGCTCACCGGGTCGCCCTGCATGGGCTCGCAGGCGATGATCTGGATGTCCGGGCGGTGCTCCTTGAACCGGCGCGACGAGCCCATGAGGGTGCCGCCGGTTCCGAGGCCCGCCACGAAGGCGTCGATCTCCGGGCAGTCGCGCACGATCTCGGCGGCCGTGCCCTCGTAGTGGGCGCGCGGGTTGGCCGGGTTGCCGTACTGGTAGAGCATCGGGATGCCCTCCTGCTCCGACAGCCGCTTGGCCATCTCCACCGAGCCGTTGGATCCGGTCTCGCCCGGGCTCTCGATGATCTCGGCGCCATAGATCTGCAGCAGGCGGCGGCGCTCCTCGGTGACGTTGTCGGGCATCACCGCCACGAGCTTGTAGCCGCGCACGCGGGAGATCATGGCCAGCGAGATGCCGGTGTTGCCGGAGGTCGGCTCCATGATGGTGTCGCCGGGGCGGATGATCCCGCGCTCCTCGGCGTCGTCGATCAGGCTCTTGGCAGTGCGGTCCTTGATGGAGCCCGTGGGGTTGTGGCTCTCCATCTTGGCGAGGATGCGCACGTCGGGGTTGGGCGACAGGCTCGACACGTCGATGAGCGGCGTCTCGCCGATGGACGCGATGATGTCCTCCGACACCTCCTGCGGCGGCGCCTCGAGGCCGCTGCGGCTCATCGCTCGCCCCCCGCCATGGCGGGCAGGATCATCAGGGTGTCGCCCTCGCCCACCGGGGTGTCGGTCCACTGCAGCAGGCGGGCGTCCTCGTCGTTCACGTAGACGTTGACGTACTTGTGCAGCTCGCCGTCGGGCGTGAGGATCTGCGAGCCCACCGCCGGGTGCTGATCACAGAGGTTGGTGAGCACCTCGCCCACGGTCTCCCCCGTCACCTCGACCGTGCGCTCGCCGCCCACGGCCTGCCGGAGCACCGGAGGGATCTTCACGGTGCTCACGCGGTGGCACCCACGTGGTCGTGGCTCCCGACGCCCGCGCACCAGGCCTCGTAGTCGCGAAGCTGCAGGTCGGCGTTCGGACCGCACGAGGGGCAGTCCGGATCGCGGCGCACCTTGAGCTCGGTGAAGGTCATCCCCAGGGCGTCGTAGATGAGCAGGCGGCCCGAGAGGGTGTCGCCGATGCCCAGCAGCACCTTGATGGCCTCGGTGGCCTGGACGTTGCCCATCACGCCGCAGAGCACGCCGAGCACGCCGGCCTCGCCGCATGAGGGCGCGAGGTCGGGCGGAGGCGGCTCCGGGAACAGGCAGCGGTAGCAGGGGCCGTCGTACGGGTTGAACACCGAGGCGTGGCCCTCGAAGCGCAGGATGCTCGCGTGCACCAGGGGGGTGCGCGTCATCAGCGAGGCATCGGCCAGCAGGTAGCGCGTGGGGAAGTTGTCGGCGCCGTCCACCACCACGTCGTACTCCTCGAGCAGGTCGAGCACGTTGTCGCGGTTCACGCGGAATGGGTGGACGTTCACCTGCACCTCGGGGTTGAGCGCGCGGATGGCCTCCTTCGCGCTCTCGCCCTTGTTCATCCCGACCCGCTCGGTGGTGTGGATGATCTGCCGCTGCAGGTTGCTCTCGTCCACCTCGTCGTCATCCACGAGGCCGATGGTGCCCACCCCGGCCGCGGCCAGGTAGTAGGCGGCGGGCGAGCCGAGTCCGCCGGCGCCGATGAGCAGGGCCTTGCTGTCGAGCAGCTTGAGCTGGCCCTCCTCCCCCACCTCGGGGATCAGCACATGGCGCGAGTAGCGCGAGCGCTGGGCCGGGGACAGGATGCGCGGCACCTCGACGGGGTAGTTGTTCTGCTTCCAGCGGGCGAAGCCGCCGGCCAGGTTGGTCACGTTCGTGTAGCCCATGTCGGCGAGCGTCTTGGCCGCGAGCAGCGAGCGCTGGCCGCTGGCGCACGAGATGAGGAGTTCCTGGTCGGTGCCGCTGGTGGCACCCGCCACGCGGCTCTCGAGGAACCCGCGCGGGATGTGCACCGCGCCGGGCAGGTGGCCCTGGTCCCACTCAGCCGTCTCGCGGACGTCGATGATGAGCGGGCCGTCGCCGGCCTCGACCCTCGGGGCGACCTCGGAGGGCTCCACCTCGGGGATGACCTCGCGTGCGGTCGCGAGGAGGTCCTGGTAGCTCGGGGACATGCGGTTACTCGCCTCGTTGCTCGTTTCCCTGAAAAACCCGGGGCAATAGTAGCAATTAGCCCGCGAAGGCCGCCGGAGGCGTAACCTCGGAACTCCGGCGGGCCATCGACCATACCGGGCGAATGCCCTCATGGAGGGGCGAACGGCATGTCAGAGACCATCCCGAAGAGCACGTTCGTGAACCCCGATGCGCGGGTGCGGTGCCTCACGCCCGAGTGCTGGGGCGACCTGGTGCTGTTCCCCACCGGCAACACCGACCAGGACGGCATCCCCGAGTTCGCCAACGCCACGCTCTGCCCCCTGTGCATGACCGGCTTCGACCTCGACCCGGACATCACCGACCGCGAGCTCTTCCTGAGGGTCTCGTGGATGCGCGCGAACCCCGGCGCGCCACTGCCCGACGAGGTGCGCCCCGAGGACATCGCGCCGGATGACGCCACCGAGGGCGCCGACGGCGCAGGCGACGCGGGCGGGGGCCAGCCCTGACCAACGCGCCCGACCTGTTCGGCGACGCCGTGGAGCAGACGCTCCGCGGCACCCGCCCGCTGGCGGCGCGCATGCGACCGGCATCACTCGACGAGGTCGCGGGTCACGCCGAGCACCTGGGACCCGAGGGCTTCCTGCGCCGGGCGATCGCCGAGGACGACGTGCCGTCGCTCATCCTCTACGGGCCTCCCGGCACCGGCAAGACCACGCTCGCCCGGGTGGTGGCCACCAGCACGCGCGCCGAGTTCGAGGAGCTCTCGGCGGTGTCGGCGGGGCTCGCTGACGTGCGCGCCGTCATGCAACGTGCGCGCGACCGCCTGGCCGCCGGCACGCGCACCGTGCTGTTCATCGACGAGATCCACCGC
>SXZC01000234.1 GCA_005788075.1 Actinomycetota bacterium | reverse complement strand
GGTGACGATCCCATCGCCCGCGAGCACGAGGTCGCACTCCGAGCCCCAGGGGATGCCCTCGGGGTGAGACTTCAGGCCGGGCCAGATGGCGCGCGCGGTATCGCGCACGGCCAGGTCGGCCAGCGCCACCTGCAGCGCGATGTGCGCCTCATCGGCTCCCCAGGCGAGATGCGCAACCCGCCCGGCCGCCGCGGCGCGCAGCCAGTCGGCCTGCGCATGCGACATCGGCGGATCGATTGCCACGAGGTGCACGTCGGGCGGCAGCGGCACGTCGGCAAGCGCCGCGTAGTCGAGGAGCGCCAGCACCGGCCCACCGCGTGCCAGCGCCAGGCGCCCGCGCACGGCCTCGGCATCGCACCTGTCGCCACCCAGCACCGCGACGTCCACGCCGAGGCGCCCGGGGAAGAGCACGTCCGACAGCGCCGCGCGGCGCCGAGGCACGTCGGCCACCACGCCCACCACCCCGCGGTCGGCGCCGGCGAGGGCGCACATGAGCGACAGGGCGCGGCCCTCGCCCCGGCGATCCCTCACCTCGATGGGCGCCTCCACGGCCTGCACCGGGGCCTCCGGCCCGAACGGGCGCCCCACCATGTCGCCGATGGCGGCTGCGGGCACCCGCAGGTCGCACGCGGCGTCGCAGGCGTCGTTACAGGCCCCGCCCACCGGGGGTCCTGCCGGCAGCGCGGCGAGGTCGTCAAGCGACACCCTCGGACCCATGGTGTCCTGCCAGCGCTCCACCTCGAGCCGAGCCACGGCGTCGTAGCGGGCATCCTCGCCGGCCTCCGTGATGGCCGGGGCGCGGCGGCCCATCGAGAAGCCGATGGCCGGCACCCCCACGCCCGACGCCGAGAGCCGGGCCTTCAGGTGCTTCCCCTCCCCCACGCGGGACACCCCCGACACCGCGCACCCGGGGAGCACGATGCGCGGCTCCGGATTGCCGCGGCCGAAGGGTGCGAGGGCTTCGAGCTCCTCGGCATTGGGGAGGGTGAGGTCGGCGGCGGCCACCACGGCCTCCACCTCGCGCGTGCGGGCCCGATCGAGGTCGGCGCTCCGGCCCCGGGCTGCCGCCTCCATCATCTCGCGGAACATCGGAATGTCGCGGGTGGCCAGCGACACCCCCACCGCGCCGGAATGCCCTCCCCACCGCGTGAGTGGCTCACTGGCGTCGGCCACGATCGCGTGCAGGTCGAGGCCGGGCAGGCTGCGCCCGGAGCCCTTGGCCGTGTCGCCGTCGGTGGAGAGCACGATGGCGGGACAGCCGAAGCGCTCCACCACGCGGGAGGCCACGATGCCCACCACGCCCTCATGCCATCCCTCGCCCGCCACAACGACCACGCCCTTCGGGTCGCCGGAGGCCTCGACCGTGGCGATGGCCTCGGCGGTGACCTGCCGCTCCACCTCGCGCCGCCGCGCATTGAGGTCCCAGAGCTCCTCGGCCATCTCCCGAGCGCGCGCGGGGTCGGTCTCGATCATCAGGTCGAGTGCCCGGGACGCCTCCGAGAGGCGCCCCGCCGCGTTGATGGCCGGAGCGAGGGTGAACGACAGCCCACGGGGACCGATGCCGCGGTAGCCCTGGCCGGCCGCGGCCAGCAGCGCGACGATTCCCGGGCGCTCACCGCGCCGGATCGACTGCAGCGCACGGTGCACGAGGCGGCGGTTGCCCTCGATGAGGGGCATGGAGTCGGCCACCGTCGCGAGCCCCGCGAGGTCCACTCCCTCCTCCGGGTCGCCCGCGAGCAGCCCCTCGTCACCCCGCGCGAGCACCCGCACCACGTCGAACACCACTCCGGCGGCTGCGGGCATGGCGTCCATGCCCCGGCCCAGCGCCGGGTTGACGATGATCCCGGGCGGGCGCGCACCGGCGGCGAGGTGGTGGTCGAGCACCATGACATCCATGCCGAGCTCCGTTGCCCGCGTGAGCGCCTCGACGCTCGAGGTGCCGCAGTCCACGCACACGAGCAGCCGCGCGCCGTCATCGGCGAGGCGCTCCACGGTGGCCTCGGATACGCCATAGCCGTCCGTGAACCGGCTCGGCAGGAAGGTGGTCACCGTGGCGCCGCGCGAACGCAGGGCCTGCGCGAGGATCGCCGTGGAGCACACCCCGTCGCAGTCGTAGTCGCCATGGATGGCCACGCTCTCACCGGACGCGATCGCCTGGGCCAGGCGGGCGGCGGCGTCCTCCACCCCGTCGATGGCGAGGGGGTCGGGCAGCTCACCGTCAGCGGCGAGGAACGCCTTCGCGGCCTCCGGATCCGCGAGGCCGCGCCGCACCAGTATCCACGCCATGGGCTCGGAGCACCCCAGGGCCTGCTCGAGGTGGCGCACGTCCGAATACGCCACGCGCGACGCGCGCCACGGGGGCGCCGACGGGATCACATCAGGGCTGTCGCCAGGGGCGCTCAACCCGGTCGATCGTAATGGGGCGGGCGGACGCCGGGGTTACCAGTTGCCGCTGCGGATCATCCCGACCACGAGCCATCCGAACAGCACCAGGCCGGCCACGAACCCGGGCACGCCGATGAGCGCGAGGCCGAACAGCTGCGGCCCCTCCGTGACGAACGTGCCGATGATCCCGGACGCCAGGATCACCGCCGCCGCGACGAGCGCGATGGCCATGCGATTCGCCGCGACCAGCGCCTTGTTGCTGGCCTCGTTGAGCTCATTCAGGTCGATGGCGACGCGCACCTCGCCGTCCTTGAACTCGTCGAGCAGCTCCCCCAACTGGATCGGGTACTCGAGCAGGGCGTTGGCGTACCGGCCGAAGTCGCTCTGCACCTTGCCGGCGATGCGCTCCGGGCTGTACTTGGCGTAGAGCAGCTTGCGCGCGTACGGCTTGGCCGTCTCGAACACGTTGTAGTCGGGCGAGATCGTGAGGGCGACGCCCGCGAGGGTGGCGAGCGCCTTGTCGAGGAGGATCCACCGCGACGGCAGGGTGATCTCCAGCTCGTAGATGATGCCGAACAGCTCGTGGAGGATCTCCCGGACGTCGAGCTCGTCCATGCTCATGCCCATGTACCGGGCCATGAGGTCCTGGAGGCGGCGCGAGAACTCGTCCTCGAGCTCACGGGGGTACCGGATGCCCAGCGCGCGCAGGTCGCGCGGCATGCGCTCGGTGTTTTGGCTCATGATGTCCGTGAACAGCCGGATCGCCGACTCGCGATCCTCCTGCGAGAGCAGGCCCACCATGCCGAAGTCGATGAGCCCGATGGTGTCGGGCCCGAGCACGATGATGTTCGCCGGGTGCGGATCGGCATGGAACATGCCGTCGCCGAAGATCATCTGCATCCACGTCTCCGCCAGGCGGGCGGCGAGTGTGCGACGGTCCTCCGCGCTCATGGCGTCGAGGTCGGCGTGCGCGAGGGTGGGGCCCTCGATGCGGTCCTGCGTGAGCACGCGGCCCGTCGTCTGGCGCCAGTGCACGCGCGGCACCACCACGTGCTCGTTGCCCTCGAAGTTGCGGCGCACGGCCTCGTCGTTTCGCGCCTCGTTGCGGTAGTCGAGCTCCTGGCGCACGGTCTTGGCGAACTCGTCAACCATGCCCTCGAGGTCGATGAACGCCAGGCGCTTCACGCGGTCCTTCGACAGTCGCGCGAGCTGGTACAGCAGGTCGATGTCGGCGTTGAGAGTGTCCGCCGCATCGGGGCGCTGCACCTTCACCACCACCTCGCGGCCCCCGGGCAGCTGCGCCACGTGCACCTGCCCCACCGACGCGCTGCCGATGGGGACCGGGTCGAACGACTCGAACGCCTGCTCGAGGGTGATCCCGAGGTCCTGCTCCACCACGGCGCGAATGGCCTCGAAGGGCTCGGGCCGTGCCTCGTCCTGCAGCTTGCGAAGCTCCGCCACCACGTCGGGCGGCACCACGTCGGGGCGCGTCGAGAGCAACTGGCCGAACTTCACGAAGGTCGGGCCGAGCTCCTCGAGCATCTCCCTCAGGCGGCGACCGCGGGTGGCGCGGTCCTCCACCGTCTCGTCATCGGCGTCGCCATCGGTGCCGCCGAGGCGCCGTGAGAACACGTAGCCGAAGCCGTGCTTCGTCGCGACCCGCGCGATCTCGCGCAGCCTGGCCAGCGTCCTCTTGCGCTCGCCGCGGCTCACGACCTGTGGCTACCCGTCGGAGGCGTCGGGCGGCGCGGGCACGGCGCCCGAGGCCTCCTCGAGCAGGCGGATGCGGTGCTCGAGCTCCGCGATGCGCTGGTCGACGTCGGCGATGTCGTCGCGCTGGGCGATGCCCAGCTCGCGCATCAGGCCGTGCAGGCCGCCTTCGATCTTCCCGACGATGCCCTGGCTCTCACCGCTCGCGCGCACGCGCGCCATGAGGCCGTCCACGGTGAGGCGACCCTCCTCGTCGGTCATCTGGCCCCGCCGCACCAGATCGTCCACGATCGCCTGCGCGCGCTCGCGCGTGAGCGACGCGGCACCCACCGCCACGAAGATCGCCTGTTCCACGGCCTCGCGTGGGCTGATCATCACCGTCTCCTTCGCTTCTTGACCTGGCTGTGGCGCCGCTCGCGCTTGGGCGGGGCATCTGCCGCGTCCGGCGTTGCCTGCACATCATCGCGCGACTGCGCCGGCTGCGCCTCATCCTTCGGTGCGTCGGCCGCCTGGTCCTCGGGCTCCGCCGCAGGTGCGGGCTCGGGCTCCGCCGC
>SXZC01000033.1 GCA_005788075.1 Actinomycetota bacterium | reverse complement strand
TCACGCTCGCGGCGTCGCCCCGGTCATCCGTTGCTACGATACCCGGCCGACCTACCGCAATACGGAGAATCCCGCGTGGCCAACATCAAGCAGCAGAAGAAGCGCAACCGTCGTTCCCTTAAGCAGAGGGACACCAACATCCGCTACCGCTCCACGGTGCGCAGCGGCATGAAGCGCCTCTCCACTGCCGCCGAGTCGGGTGAGTCCATCACCCCGGAGCAGGCCGCCGAGATGATGAAGACCATCGACCGCGCCGCCGCGCGCGGGGCGATGCACAAGAACACCGCCGCCCGCCGCAAGGCCCGGGTGGCGCGCCTCGCGGCGAAGTCCGCCTGACCGAACACCGGGGTCAGCGGCCCCGGCAGGCTCCGATCAGGTCGCGCACCCCGAGCTCGAGCACCATGCGCTCGCCGTCACCGCGCGAGGCGCCGAGGTCGGTCAGCGCCGAGACGCGCAGGTCGAGTTCCAGGTCGGCGAGGCGGGCCACGCACCACTCCCCCGCGCCCGGGGTCACTTGGCGGGCGTGCTCCAGGGCCTTCTGCGCTGGATAGCCCTTGAGGCCGGTGATGCGCTCGACGTCATCCTGGGTGGCACCCGGGGCCTGGGCCACGGCGATGCCGCGAAAGTGCCGCGCGAGCGTCCTCTGGATCACGATGGGGTCGGTGGTATCGCTTCCGCCAGCCAGGTCGGCGAGCAGGTCCTGGGCGGCGCGTGAGTCGCCCGACACGATGAGGTCGCCCAGCAGGTAGGCGCGCGCCTCGGGGTCGACCACCACGAGCGCCTCGACATGCTCCCTCTCGACCGGTCCATCACCCGCCGCCACCGCGAGCTTGGCGGCCTCGTTGGCCAGGTGGCCGGCATCCGATCCCGCGCGCCCCGCCCGGCGCACCACGTCGTCGGCCAGGGCCGCGCTGATCGAGCTGCCGCGCTTCTTGACCTCGCCCTGAATGAACTCGCGGAACCACTTCGCGCGTGCCTTCTCGTTTCCGCGCTTGTCCGGCGGCGGTCCGTAGGCGAGCAGCGTCCCGGCGGCCTCGACAGCCTTCTGCATGCGCGGGGTCGGCGCGCCGACGGCCACCAACGCGAGGCACGTGGTGGGCACCGGGTCGTCGAGGTACTCGATGAGCGTCTCCACGTCGGCGGCCTTCCAGTCATCGGCGCGGCGCACCAGCACCAGTCGCGTGCCGCCGAACGAAAGCGCCTCGCAGGCGGCCCGCACCTCGGTGGCGGGCACCTCCGATGCCTCGAAGCGCTCGGCGGGCATTCCACCCTCGGCCTCCACGCGCGCGACCAGCCGGTGCACCGCGAGGTCCACCTTGGCGCGATCCTCGCCGTGGATCCAGTAGACGGGCTTGAGCGGCTCCTTCGCGGACACGGATCAAGGCTACCCGTGGGCCACGATGATGCCGCCGGCCGAGGGGCGCGCATCGAGGTCGCCCGCCAGGTCGGTGCGGGACACCTGCGCGCCCGCATCCGCGAGGGCGCGCAGGGTGGGCGCGCGGGGGTGCCCATACCGATTGCCCTCCCCCGCCGACACCAGTGCCACCGATGGGCGCAGGCGGCCCAGCACTTCGGGAAGCCCGGGATCCTCCGACCCGTGATGCGGCACCTGCAGCACGTCCACCTGGCCCAGGGGAAGCCCCGACAGCGATGGACTCTCGGCATCTCCCGGGATGAGCGCCGTGAGCCCGGCCGCCCGCGCCGACACTACGAGGCACCTCTCGTTGGGATCCGCCGACAAGGGCACCTGCGCACCCGGGCCGATGACGGCGACATCCCACGAACCCGATCGCACCGCCGAACCGGGCCCCACCCATTCGACGGGAACACCCGCATCGCGGGCACGGGCGGCCAGCCGACGCACGAGGGGAGCGGCGGAGTCGGGCTCCGGCAGCAGCAGGCGTCCCACCCGCACGCGACCCAGCAGGTGCTCCGCCCCGCCCGCGTGGTCGTCCGCCCCGTGGCTGATCACCAGAGCGGCGATCGCCGGCGACCCCATGCGCGCCATGGCCGCGACCACCGGCGCGGGTTCGCCCGGCGGTCCGGCATCCACGAGCACATCGATGGCCCCACCCGTGCGCAGCGCAACCGCCGAACCCTGCCCCACGTCGAGCATGCGCACCGCGGGACCGGGGGGCATCGTCGGGGGACCGCATCCCGGCACCAGCGGCCCGAGCACCCACGCGAGCACCAGGCAGCCCGCTGCCGCAACACCGGCGCGTCCTGCGCGCTCCGCCCCCGCCACCCGCCACCCGCGCGGCGCGGGCACACGGCGAAGCCACCACCAGGCCACCGGAGGGGCCGCAGCGAGGAGCAGGAGCGGAAGCGCGCCCCACGGAGGCACCTGCTGCACCGCCCCGGGAATCGCCGCGGCGGCACGAGCCACCCACAGGATGACCCCGGCGCCGAGCGAGGCGACCCATGCGAGCGCGACGCCGAGCGGATGCCACAGGGTGTCGCCGGCGACGCCGATCATGGCGGCCACCACCACGGGGCCCGCCACCGGCACCGCGACGAGATTCGCGATGAGCCCGACGAGAGAGATGCTGCCAAAGCCGAGCGCCAGCACCGGGGCGGTGGCCAGGCCGGCGCCCGCCGACTGGGCCACCAGGTCCGCGGCGCGCGCCGGCATGAACCCGCGCAGCCACTCGCCCACGGGCGGGGCGACGGCGAACAGGCCCGCCACCGCGGCGAACGAGAGCTGCAGGCCCGGATCACCGATGGCGAGGGGATCGATGGCCAGCATCACGGCCAGCGCCACCAGCAGGGCGTTCCACGGCGCACGATGGCCACCGCGAAGATCGGCCGCGACGCCGATCGCCCCCATGATCCCGGCGCGCAGCACCGACGCCCCGCCATCGCAGGCGAGGCAGTAGGCGAGCATCGCCGCCCCGGCCATCGCCACCCGCCGCAGGCGCGCCACCCCGAGGGCACCGAGCGCTGCGACCACGCCGATGCCGATCACCGCGACGTTCTGCCCGCTCACGGCCAGCAGGTGCCAGAGCCCGGCATCGCGCATGCTCGTGGAGGCCTCCTCTGACAGGCCATCGCCTCCCCCGAGCGCCATCCCGCGCACCGTGGCCTCGCGATCACCCCCGAGGCCGGCCGCCACGTGGCGCTGGGCGAAGCGGCGCAGTGCGTCGCGCGCACCGGCCACTCCCCCCCGCCAGCCGGCGGCCTGCCACCCGTCACTCCGCAGTCGGGCCGATATCCCCTGCCGCCGCAGCCATGCCGACCACCCGCCGGGCGACCCAGCACGTGATGCCGGGGCCACGGATCCGGACACCCGCACCACCTGGCCCACCTGCGGGGGCGTGACGCCCCGTGGCAGATCCAGCAGCAGCCCGGTGCCCACCGCAGGCGCACCGGGGCCGGTCATGCGCGCGGCCTCCACCCGCATGCGCGTACCGCGCGCGGTGGTGGCCGGCAACGTGGTGATGGTGACCGTGCCGGTTACCGCCCCGAACCGCTGCACGGGCGCGGGCGCGGTGTCCGCCACGCGCGCCGTGGCCCAGGAGGCGCCCCCGAGGGCCGCCGAGGCGCACAGGCATGCCACGGCCACCACGACGGCGTGCGTGCGCAGGGCCCCCCTGGCGCAGGTGGCAAGCGCAACCGCGAGCACGGCGATCAACACCACCGGGATGGCCCTCACGACCGGCAGGCCAAGGCCGCCGGTGATGAGACCCGCGACGAGCGCCGCCGGCACCGCCAGCGGCAGGTGGCGGATCACGGGGGGAGATGTGGCCGGAGCGCCTCCATGCGGGCCGGCCCGATGCCGGGCACCTCGTCGAGGGCGTCCACCGACGAGAACCCGCCGTGGGAATCGCGCCAGGCGATGATGCGCGCCGCGAGGGCGGGGCCCACGCCGTCGAGCGCCTCGAGGTCGGCCGCCGTGGCCGACGACAGGCTCACGGGGCCGGTGGCGCCGCTCCCTGCGCCCGACGTGCCAGCCCCCGATGCGCCGCCTCCGCCACCACCGGCACCGGGCCGCGGGCGGAATGGGATGACCACCTGCTGCCCATCGACCACGGGGGCGGCGAGGTTGAGGCGCGAGAGGTCGGCATCGCGCGTAGGGCCGCCGGCGATGCGCACCGCCTGGATGACCCGGGAGTCGCCCCCCACGCGATACACGCCGGGCGTGCGCACCGCGCCCGCCACATGCACCAGGGTCATCTTCGGCACCTCGGGCGCCCTGCTCACGCGGGCGGCGGGGGCGGGCGCCCCCTGCTCGCCCCCGCCGCCCATGGAACGCCAGGCCATCACCGCGAGCACGAGGGCGATGAGCCCGTACATCCACCCCGACCTGCGCAGCCACGGCAAGAGGCGATCCATGCGGCCACCGTATGGCGGCCCGCGTCACGCATGGCGCGCGCCCCGTCACGAGGGGCACGCAGGGGCGTTACTTCCCGCCC
>SXZC01000233.1 GCA_005788075.1 Actinomycetota bacterium | reverse complement strand
GTCCATCGGGTTCCGCGTCTACAACTTCGGAGCCCCCAGCGCGCTGATCACGCGCATCGGTCCCGTGTCCTCGCCGCTCAATTGGGCATGGTCGTGGAAGCTCAAGGTCAACCATCGCGAGACCTCCGTGGGCAGCGATGACGTGGTGATCAGCCCCGGCGACACGATCCTCTGGATGCCCAGCGTGTACGGCGTGCCCGATTCCGAGCTCGACGTGGTGGCCCCCATCGCCCCACGGGCCATCGGCGAGGCGTTCACCGTCCGCATCGACCGCTACGACGACAACGCCGTGCGCACGGCGGGCAGTGCCGTCACCGTCACCTACGCCGGCCAGACCGTGACGACCGGTGCCGATGGCACGGCCACCCTCACCAGCGTGCCCGGCTGGAACGACGTCGTGGCGACCGCCCCGCACCCCGGGGGCATCGGCAACGTCCGCGACTCCGCACGCGCATGCGGCTTCGCCCCGGGCCGACCGGAGGAATGCGGCATGGACCCGCTCGCGGTGCGGCTGCCGGATGTGGCCCCCAACGCCAGCATCGCCTCATCGGTCGGGCTCGTGCGGGCATCGATCACCGTCGGCGGACGCGCGATCACGGTCGAGGTGCCCATGCCGGTGCGCGGTCGCGCGCCGGTGGCTATCTCGCCCGATGACATCCGGGATGACTCCCTCACGCCCCGCGAGCGCCGCGACGCCGCGGGCAGACTGGCGTCGTCCCTCGCCGCCGACCTCAACGCGCGCGCGGCCAGCGGCGACACCTCGCTGGCCTTGCCCAGCGGCGTCTCGTGGCAGGCCGCATGGCTCTCCGGATCGCCATATGTGGCACCGCTTCGCCCGGGGGAGTCGCTGATGGGCATTCGCACCGGCGGCCCGCGCAACACCGCGGCCATCCAGCGTCGAGTGCGGGGCCTGACCGCGCATCTGGAGCGCTGCGGCATCGACGGCACGGCATCGGCAGTGCGCCGGCACGGCTACGCCATGACCACCCTCACCCCGGCACGCGTGCGCACCGAGCTCGTGGCCTGCATCACCGGGCAGGGAGGCTGAGCACGATGGGTCGCCGGCACTCCATCAGCCTCTCCGTCGGCCTCCTCGCAGGCGTCGCCCTCGTGGCGTCACCTGCGGGGGTGGCCTCAACGGCGGCCAATACCGCCGCCGCAGCGCGCGCCGCCGCGTGGCTGGCCGGCCAGCAGCCGGGCACCCTGCCGGCCGGCCAGCAGGCCGATGTGATGGTGGACATGCGCATCACCGGCACCTCGCCGAAGGCCCTCGCGCCGAGGCTCGCGGCGCTGGCAAAGGCCGCGCCGGGCTACTCCACCGAGGCTGGTCGCACCGCGAAGGTGATCCTCGGCGCAGTGGCCGCGGGTGGCAACCCGCGGCGCCTCGGCGGCACCGACTACCTCGCCAAGCTCGCATCGCAGCAGTCGTCACCGGGCCGGGATGGGAAGACGGCCTTCGACCAGGGGCTCGCGATGCTGGCGCTCCGCGCCGCCACCGGGCGCGTGCCCGCGGCGGCGGCCGGCGTGCTCACCGGCGCGGCATCGACCGACGGCTGGAACCTCGGCCTCGACGCCGCCGAGGGGCCCGACGTCGACAGCACCGCGCTGTCGGTGGTGGCGCTTCGCGCCGCGGGCACCCCGTGCTCGGCGGCGCCGATCCGGGGAGCGCGCGCCTGGCTGGCCACGCAGCGCACGGGCGGCGGCTGGACCGCCTACGCGGGCTCGGCGCCCAGCGCCAACTCCACGGCGCTCGTGGCCCGTGCCGACATCGCCTGCGGCGCATCGGCATCCGGCGCCCTGGCGCTCATCCGGTCGCTGCAGCAGCGCTCGGGCGCCATCGCGTTCACCCGCGCGCAGCCCGGGAGCCGCCTGCTGGCCACCAGCGAGTCGGTGCCTCCCCTTGCCGGCGTGTCGCTGGCACGGGGCCTCAAGCCGGGCTAGGGGCGCGCGGGCAGGCTGCCCGTGCCGCGGAAGGCGATGGCCTCGTGCTTGCCCAGCTTGGAGTGCTTGGCGTTGAACTGCAGCGGCATCGAGGTGATGCCCTTCCATGCGCCGGTGCCGCCGGTGATGCGGCCCGCGCCCGTGAAGGTCCAGGTGGTGTTGGTGGTGGTGTAGTCGGTGCGGCAGGTACCCGAGATCGTGCCGCCCTTCGTGGTGATGAGCCACGTCACGTTGGCCCGCCCCGCCTTGGGGTTGAGTTGGTAGGTGAGGGTGATTGCGCCGGTCTGTCCCCGGGTGATGGGCGAGCCCTTCACGGTGCCGGTGTCCTGCACCACCAGTGGCGACTCCATGGTGGTGAGCTGCGTCTTGCCGACGATGGCGATGGGGACCGGCTGCGCGGGCCTCGACGAGAGCGCCGCGGGCGCGGCCACGGCGAGGATGGCGAGGGCGGCGACTGCGGTGCGGGCAATCACGACGCGGCTCCCTGCGGTGCGGCCGGGAGGCTTGACGACCCGATGAAGGCGACCTGCCCCTTCTGGCCGGTGAGCGTGTGCACGTCGAGGTACTCCATCGGCCCGCTGGTGATGCCGGCGTAGGCCCCGGTGCCGTCGGTGAAGCGCGAGGTGCCCTTGAACCTGAGCGTGGCGCCCTCGCGGGCGTACTTCGAGTCGACCGTGCCGTTGATCGTGCCCTGGGCGTTGGTGATGGTGAACTGGGCCGTGGCCACCGAGGTGACCGGGTTGAGCGTGAACACCATGGTGATGTCACCCGAGCCGATGGGCGTGCCACTCACGGTTCCCTGATCGGTGATCACGTTGCCGTTGGTGCTGACGGTCGTGGTCGGGCCCTTGAGGCGCACGTCCACGGGCCCCACCCTCACGGGGAAGGGAACCGCCGGGCCCGACAGCGGCTGCAGGCGCGTGTTCCATACCGCGACCAGCTTTGCCTGCAGGCGCCGGAACTGCTTCTCCTGCGCCGGCGTGCGCTTGGTGCCCGGCCATGCCAGGTTGCGCTGCTCGAGCGGGTCGGCCTTGAGGTCATACATCTCCCACTGCCCCGGCACCTTCCCATTGGCGTCGTAGTAGAGGCAGATCTTCCAGTTGCGCTCGCGGATGCCCACCAGGTGCTGTGGCGGCGGCACATACGGCCCGCTGTTCTGCCCGGCCTGCCAGTCGTCGTAGGTGAACACCACGTAGTCCTGAACGGGCTTGCGCGTGGCGCCGAGCACGAGGCCCGAGTAGTCCACGCCCTGCCAGGCCGACTTCGCACTGGCGGGCGCGCCGAGCAGCGACGCCACAGTGGGCAGGAAGTCCACATGCGACACCAGTGCGTTGCTGGTGCGGCCGCGCTTCCAGAGCGTCGGGTTGGAGAACACCAGCGGCACGTTGGTGGCCTCCTCGTACATCATGAAGTTCTTCTGGCGCTGGCCGCCGTGCGCAAGGCCCATCTCGCCGTGGTCGGCCGTGCGGATGAGCATGCTGTCCTTGAGCAGCGTGCTCGCGCCGTTCTGCGTGGCCACCGAGTTGAGCGCGGCAAGGGTGTCCACGAGGTACTGGTCGGACGCCTTCATGAGGTTGCCGTAGAAGTTGAGGTAGTTGCGCTTCTTGGTGCTGGTGTTCAGCACCCCGAGCCCCTTCGACAACTGGAGGAAGAAACGCTGCGCCGTGGGCTTGGTGCTGAGGGACTCATCCACCGTCGCCGGCAGCCCGATGTCGCCCACCAGCCAGTTGGGGCTGTAGCCCGCCTGACCGTGCTTGCTGGGGTAGGCGAGCACGTCGTGCGGGTTCACGAGCGAGATGACCAGGAAGAACGGCTGCATGGTGGCCGCCACCTGGGTGATGAACTGCAGCACGCCCTCGCTGGAGTCCTGGTAGTTGCCAACCGAGGTCATGAACCGGCCGTCGTTGTTGGCCAGGCCGCCGCCCATCTCGACGATGTCCTGGTTGGCGCCGGCGTCCTGCGGGTTCCAGCGGCTCCAGCCGTACGTCGCGAGGTCCTGGGGGGTCCACACGTAGTCGGCCGCGGCCGGCTTGCTGCAGTGCCACTTGCCCTTATAGACCACGTTGTAGCCCGCGGCCTCCGCGACGGTGGCCAGATTGCCCATGGTCGGGGGGGTCGGCAACTCCACCTGCGGGTACTGCGAGGCGGGCATGTCCTCCTCGAGCGTGTACTTCACCCCGTGCTGTGCAGGCAGGAAGCCGCTCATGAACGTGCTGCGCGCCGGCGAGCACATGCACGCGTTGGTGTAGGCGTTGGTGAAGGTGAGGCCGTGGCGCTGCAGCGCGGTGAGCCCCGGAAGGTTTTCCTGCGCCCAGTCGGGCGGGAAGTGCTGTATCGCCCGCTCCTGGTCGGTCATGAACACGATCACGTTCATCCCCTGCAGCGAGGCCGGCGCGGCGGCCTCGGCCGCGCTGGTGACCACCTTGCCGGCCGTGGTGGCGGCGGCGACGGCGCCGGCGCCCATGGCGCCCTTCTTGAGGAACTGGCGGCGGGTGGTCATGAGGCTCCTTGGAGGGTTCTGGGCCATGAGTCCAGCATATGTGGACTTAAGGCGGGCTGGGGGTACCCCCTCACACCTCGGTGCCCGGCATGAGGGGGCGGCGCGACTGCACCCAGGTCAGATCCACCTGCGCCGCTTGAACAGCACGTAGAGCACCACGGCGATCACCACCATGAGGAGGATCGCGAAGGGGTATCCCCATTCCCATGCCAGCTCGGGCATGGAGTCGAAGTTCATCCCGTAGATGGTCCCCACGAGGGTGGGCGCGAAGATGATGGCCGCCCATGCCGAGATCTTCTTGGTCTCGATGGTCTGCTCGTTCGATGCCTCGGCCAGTGCCTTGGCCTCGAGGGTGAGGTTCACCTGAAGGATCTTGTCGAGCAGCTCGCGGAAGCCATCCACGCGCTGGCCAAGGCGGATCGCGTGGTCGTGCACGTCGCGCAGGTAGCGGTGCTCCTCGCTGCTGGGGTCCTCGGCGCCCATGAGCCGGTCGGCCATCTCGCCCAGCGGCTGGATGGCCCGCTCGAAGCCGATGACCTCGCGGGTGAGCTGGTAGATGCGCCGCGAGGCATCGTCGCCGGTGCCGAACACCTGGTCCTCGATCTCGTCGAGGTCGCCCTCGATGCCGTCGGCCACCGGCGTGTAGTCGTCCACCACGCGGTCCATCAGGGCGTGCAGCACCGCCGGCGGCCCCTCGGCCAGCACCTGCGGCCGCCGCTCGAGCGACTCGCGCACCGCGGCCACATCGGGAAGGTCGCCCTGGCTCACGGAGACCACGAACCCGGGGCCGACGAACACGTGCAGCTCGTCGAACTCCACGCTCTCGGTGGGCTCCACGTAGCGCGCGGGCCGCAGCACGCAGAAGAGCGTCTCGCCGTAGCGCTCCAGCTTCGGGCGCTGGTGCGCGTGGATGGCGTCCTCCACGGCCAGCGGATGCAGCCCGAACAGGCGGGCCACCTCGTCGAACTCGCGCTCATCGGGGTGGCGGATGTCGATCCAGGCGAGCACGCCGGACTGGCCCGCCGCGGTGGCGAGATCGCCGAGGGCCGGCCGCGCGGGATCGCGCACGCCATCGCGGTAGAGCGCCTGGTCGACGATCACGCGATGAACGTAACCGCCCCGCCGGACGACCAGCGGGGCTCAGGGGATGCCCGCCTTACACTTGCCGCGTGCTGGCCATCCTGATCGCCTTGGTGTCGGCCGCCATCACCGGGTGGGGCTCGGTGGCCCAGCAGCGCGTGGCGTCGTCCGTGCCGCTCGAGAACGGCGGCACGATCCACCTCATCGGCCAACTCGTGCGCCACCCGCTGTGGCTCATCGCGTTCGGGGCCAACATGGTCGGGTTCGCCACGCATACGTGGGCGCTCGACGTCGGCAGCCTGCTCGTGGTGGAGCCGGTCATCTCCACCACGCTGCTGTTCGCGCTGGCCTTCGGGGCCATCTGGTCGCGCGAGCGCCTGCCCGCCACCATCTGGGTGGCCGCGCTCTTCCTGGTAGGGGGTCTCGCGGCGTTCCTCGACTTCGGCAATCCCACGGACGCCGGCGATGATGCATCCAATCTGGCGTGGTTCATGGCGTCGCTGGTGATCGTCCCCATCGTCGTGCTGGTGGCCTGGTGGGCCTACCGCCGCACGGGCCCGGCGCGCGCCATCGCCCTCGGCGTGGCGTCGGGCATCCTCTTCGGCGCGCAGGCGTCGTTCCTCAAGTCGTTCACCATCTCGTTCGGCGACGGCCTGCTGCAGGAGATCGGCAACTGGCGCCTCTACGCCGTGGTCACCTGCGGCATCGCGGCATTCGTGTTGCAGCAGGCGGCGTTCCAGGCCGGTTCGATCACCCTGTCGCTGCCGGCTACCGTGGTGCTGCCACCCATCACCGCGTCGTTCATCGCGATCTTCGTGATGGGCGGCACCGTGGACGTGGGCGGCTGGCGCGGCTTCGCGGTGGCGGGCGCCGTGGTGGCCATGCTCGCGGGCCTCGTGGTGATCGCCCGCCAGGCGGCACGCCTCGAGGCGGCCAGGTCGGCGGATGCCGCGTCCGGGGCGACGCCCCAGCCGGTCAGCCCGTAGCCACCACCGACCGGGCGATGAGCACCGCCAGCATCACGATGGCCAGGATCACCTGCAGCGCCATCACCAGCTTGGTGCGCCGCGACATCACCACCTCGCTCGTGGGCCCATAGGTGGAGTTGGTGTTGAGCGCGATGAAGAGGTAATCGACGATGTTGGGCGTAGGCGGCTCCTCGCCGTCGCGCGCCGGCCACACGAAGGCTCCGCCCTTCACGGTGAGGTCAAGCGCCAGGTACACGAACGTGAACACGATCACGCTCATCAGGTAGATCGCGCCGACATCCCACAGGCCGGTGAGTCCGCCCCCGCTCTGCTGCAGGTGCGCCGTGGCCAGCAGGCTGGCCACGTTGACGATCACCTGCACCACCGAGAAGCCCAGGTACACGAGAAGCAGCCACGGCATCCACCTGTGCGCGCGGGCGATCACCGCCACGATGAGCGCAACCGACACCACGACGAACGCGATGGTGCTGGCGTATTCGAAGACGCGTATTGCCTCGCGGGGGTTGCCGGTGATGCCCCCGTTGTTCACGAGGCGCTGCGACAGCGCGAAGTCCACCAGCCACACCACGACCACGGCGAAGACCAGGGCGATGCGCCCCATCGTGGTCTGCAGCTGGGCGCGCAGCCTGTCCTGGGGGGTGTCCTGCGTGCTCATCCGGGCTTTCGCGCCACCGCGTAGAGCTTGACGAAGTCGTAGGTCCAGCCGCGGGGGCCCGACCGCTCGCGCATCTTCTGCTCCACGCGGCCCAGCCAGGCGGCCACGTCGGGGTCGGACGGGTCTCCGATGATGTGCCCGGCCACCACGCGCATGCGCTCCATGTACTGCTCAACGGGCACGTGGCGCACGCGACGCTCCATCCAGATGTCGATGGGCTCGAGACCCGCGCCCACCAGGTAGCCCTCCATCTCGCCGATGTCGCGCAGGTTGCCGTCGAACGCGCCCAGCCAGGCGTAGTTGATGGGCTCCACGTCGGCGATCACGTCGCGGTAGGCCTGCTCCCCGCCCTTGCCCGAGCAGAGGATGGCGACGACCCCGCCGGGCCGCATGGCGCGGGCCATCGCCTCGGCGGCGTCCCAGCGCCGTTGGAACCAGTGGTAGGCCATTGAGCACACCACCAGGTCGAACGACTCCGGCTCCACGGGCATGTCCTCCACGCCCGCCTGCACCAGCGACACCTCCACGCACTCGATGGAACCGACCTTGGCCTGGAACTGCTCGAGCATGCCCTCGGAGGGGTCCACCCCGGTCACCCGCGCGGGGTGGAAGCGGTCGATCACCGCCTGGGCGGCCCAGCCGCTGCCGCAGCCGACATCCAGCACGTCGTCGTAGCGACCCGGGGGGATCGACAGCACCATGCGCTGCGCGCCCTCGAGGTTGTAGCGAACTGCGCCCTCGTAGTCGGAGGCGGTCTCGGTAAAGCCCCCGGCGATGGTGTCTCGGCGTTGTGTGGACATGCGGGGATTGTCCCCCACGGCAGCGCAGCCCCGCCCGACGGCGCCGTGTGCGCCCCGGGGCTAGGCCACGGCGTCGAGCGTGGCGGAGCGCACGCGCGCCGCCTGCTCCAGGCGCTCGCGCGCCACCCGGAAGCTGATGAGCGACACCAGATCCGGGTCATCCGTGAGCGCGACGGCCTGCGTCACGCAATCGCCCAGCGTGCGCTCCACGAAGTCGACGCTGAAGATGCGGCCGAACTCCCCCACGAGCGCGGCCAAGGCCATCTCGAACTGACGGGCGCGACCGGCGACGGCGGCAGGCGACACCTCGCGCGCCGCGCTGGCCATCATGGCGAGCGAACACGTGCTGGGGCGGGCATCAGGGAGAGGCGGCATGGGGGCGGCACGTTACGCAGGCCGAGGTCCGCGGCGCCGAGGGGATCGGGGCCCGTTCACAGCACGGAGCGGGAAATATCCTTCGCGGTGTTGCGGTGCCTTACCTACCCGGGCCAAGCGTGGGTATCACTGGTGTGACGGCTCCACCCCCGGAGCATCGAGGGCGCTAAGAATCAGCAGGCATGGTCGTCTCCGGATCACGCGTCATCGACCACATGCTTCCCGCACAGGCGCTCGGAGGTGATCCCCGCATCTCGCGTGATCCAATCAGGTCGGGCGGAGCACCCATCCCCGTGCTGCGCGCACGCCGTAGGCCCTGGATGCCACGTCGCTGCCCATCACGTCCCCGCGCGTTGCGGGTGGTCATGCGCTAGTCGCCGACGCGACGGGGCACGCCCACCAGGAACCACTCCACCATGCGCCGCGGGGCGTTGGTGAGCGCCGGGAAGAGGAACGCCCGGGCCGGCATGCGCACCGTGCGCTTGCCCTTCTCCACCGCCCGCACGGTCTTTCGCGCCACCTTCACCACGTCGGCGTCGGCGAGCAGCATCAGCCGGTAGAAGCGCTTGAACGACGCCTCGGTGGGCGGGTACGACAGCACCGAATCAGCCATGTCCGTAGGGGTGATGAGGCCGGTCTCCACCACGGTGAGGCCGATGGGCAGGCCCTTCATCTCGAGCCGTACGCCGGCGGTCATCTGCGTGACGAAGGCCTTCGTGCCGCCGTACACCGAGATTCCCGGGAACGTTCCCGTGCCGGCCATCGACGACACCTGCACCACGTGGCCACCACCGCGCTCGATCATTCCGGGCAGCACCTGCCGGGTGAGCTCGGCCACGGTGATGGCGTTCAGCTGCACCATGCGCTGGATGTCACCCATGGGCATGTCGGTGAAGGCGCCGGTGAGGTCGATGCCTGCGTTGTTCACGAGGATGTCCACGGGCCCGAAGTCGGCCTCGATGCGACCGATGAGGCCGTCCACCTGCGCCGGGTCGGCCAGGTCGGCGGGCACGGCGTTGCCACCCGTGCGCTCGGCTACCTGCGCGAGGGCGTCGACGCTGCGCGCCACCAGCGTCACCCGCGCGCCCTTCGCCGCGAACTCGTCCGCGAGCGCCGCGCCCACACCGCGCGACGCCCCGGTGATCACCACGTGCCTGCCTGAGGGATCCATGGGCAAGACGCTACCCCGGCCCGAGCGACAGGAGGCCGGGAACCGGCGCTCCCGGCCGGAGAACGGTGCCCGGCGGGGCGACGATGCATGCCGCGCCGCCCCGTCGGGACATTGACACCGGCGGGATGGACCCCGCTCGGTCATCAGCCGGTCCCTGACCGGTTGCCGTCCATGCTGCTCCGGTCGCACGCGCCGGGCAATGCCGCTTGGCAGCGGTCGCGAGGAACCGGCGATCAGGTGACGTGCGTGGGCGTCCCGTCCATTCGGGTGGCGCGATCGTGGCGCAGAGCCGGTATCACCGGGCCGGCCACGACGAGCGAAGACCGGAGGACCCATGAGCCTGATGAGACGCATGCGCGTGCGGCTGCGCCAGCCGCGCCATCGCGAGGCACCGGATCGTGAGGTGACCCGCGACCAGGTGCCCACCAAGGCCGAGCAATCCGACGGCTGGCACGAGCGCAAGGACGTCCACGTGCACCACGATCATCGCGAGCACGCGCGGCCTCGAGGCGATGCGTCAGCGGGGGGTGAGCAGGGGTAATGCCACTCCCGGTCCCGGCGCGATGGCGCCGGGACCGGGCGGCATGCGGTATCCCGCGGCCTGGGCCTACGGGATGTTCGCGCAGTCGGCAGCCGACGGCGCGTTGGCCAGGCACTCCTTCTTGGCCTCCGAGAGCCCGGCGCTCTCCTCGGCGCGGCCGATGGCCTCGCCCTCGGCCTGGTTCGAGTTGCCCTGGTTCTGGTTGTTGTTGTTCTGGTTGTTCTGGTTCTGCTGCGTCACCGTGGTCTGCTCGGTCACGGTGGTGGGCGCCTGAGTGGTGGTGGGCGCCGGGGCCTCGGTCTCCACCGTGGTGGTGGCAGGCGCGTCGTCGCCTCCCATCGAGCAGCCGGCGGTGCTAATGACGACAGCTCCGGCGGCCAGCACGGCGGCGGCCATCCTGAGGCGGCGATTCATAGAGGGTTCCCTTCAGTGCGGGGTTGGTGATTCCAACCACCGTACTCCTGCGGTGTTCCGCGGGGCGCCCGCGGTCTTCTCGAGCGGTGAGCACCGCAACGGCGGGATAACCCGAATGGCCCCGCGGGTCCCCTCCGCGATAATGCAGGCATGCCACGTCGCGATGACAACACGATCCGCGTCGTCATCGGTGAGGACCATCCGCTCCTCGCCCGCGGACTGCAGGAGGTCATCGACGAGGCGGACGGCATGCAGGTGGTTGCGATCGGCGCCGACCGCGAGTCGGTGATGGCCGCCGTCTCGCGCGAGCGGCCCGACGTGGTGGTGTGCGATTTGCGCATGCCCCCGACGGGAGACGACGAGGGCCTCCATGTGCTCACCCACATCGAGAGCAATCGGTTGCGCACCGGCTTCATCCTCTTCACGCAGTTCATCGAGACCGCGGTGGCCACCCAGGTGCTCGCGCACGGCGAGCGCGGGCGCGGCTACATGCTCAAGGAGTCGATGGCACAGCCCGACGAGATACAGGCCGCCATTCGCGCGGTGGCCGCGGGCCAGACGGTCGTCGATCCCGCCGTGGTGGCGCAGTTGATGAGCGACGCCGGGGCGAGCGATCCCCTGCAGGACCTCAGCCGGCGCCAGCGCGAGGTGCTGGTCCTCATCGCCGAGGGGCTGAGCAACGAGGGCATCGCGGACCGGCTGTCCCTCACCCCCGGCGCCGTGGAGAAGCGCGTCACCGCGCTGTTCCGGGCACTCCCGATCGAGTCCTCGCCGGCGACCAACCGCCGCGTGGCGGCGGCGCTGCTCTACCTGGCCAGCCGGGACGAGTCGGCAGTGGCCTGAACCGGGGCGCGCCCGGTCACGACGGTCCCCCCCGCAGCCCCGCGCATCACCTCGAGTGCCCCACCGACACCGGCCATTCGCGCGCGCATGCCATCGATCCCGCCGGCGGGCCGCGACGCGGCATCCTCCGGGAGTCCCTCTCCATCATCGATCACGGTGAACGCCAGGATGTCGCCCTCGCGTGCGATCTGCACGCGCACCGCGGCATCCGGCCCCGCATGCTTTATGGCGTTCTGCACCGCCTCGCGGATGCAGAAGTAGACCGCCACCTCGACAGCCTCGGGCACGTCGCCCGGATCTCCCGCATTCATCTCGGTGCGAAGCGGGACCTCTGCCAGGCAGTCGCGCACCGATGTCACGAGGGTGCCCGGCCGGAGAGGGCGCAGTCCCGACGAGAGCGACCGGACCTCCTGCAGCACCCCATCGAGGTCGTTGCCCAGTGAGGCGATGCCCTCCTCGATGCCCGCGTCACCGGCCCGCGATTCGCGGGCGAGGCGATTGATGCGCCCGCGCAGCAGCACGATGCGTGCCTGGGCCCCATCGTGCAGGTCGCGCTCGATGCGTGCACGCTCCGCGTCGCCCGCCGCCATGGCGGCCGCCCGCGCCGAGGTGACGTCCTGCTGCAGCTCGCGGATCTGCTCCTCGAGGGCGAGGCGCTCCAGGGCCGAGGTCGCGGCCGGGATGCTCACGGCATACGGCACGGGGAGGTCCACTGCGAGTCCCGGTCGATGGATGACCGTGGCCACCATCCTGCCGTCCTCGGCATGCAGCTCCGTCACCTCGGCGATGCCCACCGGGGCGGGTACCTCGTCACCCACGGCGACGATCTCGAGCTGGGGGTCCTCGAGGAGCCCCCGCAGGCGGTCGCGCACCTCATCGCGCGTGCGTGCGCCCCGCACCTTCGCGAACTCCTGCTCGATCAGGGAGCCCCGCCGCAGCTCCCCGAGCATCAGGCCGAGCAGCAGTGCAAGCGGCAGGAGCACCCGCAACGCCAGCTGGCCCACGTAGAGGGGGCCCATGCGCTCGTACGCGTAGAGGTCGACCACCTGCACCACGGCCTGGGCCAGCACGCCAACCCCCCACAGCAGGGCCGTCACCCCCAGATAGGCGAACTCCGTGAGGCGCGATCCCCTGAGGGTGCGCAGGCGCACGATGATTCCCGCCGACATCGCCAGCACCGCCACGCCCCGCACCACGAGGTACATGCGCGAGAGCACCTCCCCGGCGCCCGGGGAGTCCGTGACGTTCAACCATCCGCTCGTGCAAGCGGAGTCGCACTGCAGCGCCACCAGGCCGCCGGGCACCTGGCGGGTGGTCATGAACACCGCGACCAGCAGCGCGGCCGCAACGACGAGCGCGGGCACCGTAACGCGGCGATCCACCCACGTGCTGGGCCGCCCGGAATCGAACGCCGCCACGATGTAGATGGTCGAGAGCGGCACCAGCGAGCGCACGAGCACGGCGGTCGGGCTGCCCCATCCCCAGATGCCCGAGGCCAGGGCGCCGAGGGTGAAGAACGCCAGCAGCCCGAGCAGCACGTAGGCATAGGTGATGGTGCGCTGCCGCCGGCCGAGGATGATCGCGCAGACCGCGGTCACGCCCACGACCACGGCGGCGAACACCAGGGTCATCGCAGCGCGGTCGGTCTCGCCGTTGGCGATGATCATCATCGTGCCCGCGATGAAGATCCCCACCTGCAGGAGGATGATCGCCTCGATCAGACGCTGGGGTCTCATGAGGGGGAAACCCATACCCGTCAGGGTAGCCCCGCCCACATCCCGGTTATGGCCTCGCCCTGCGTGCGCCGGAACGTTTCCGGTTTTCCCCCCGTTGTGCGCGCAGGCCGGGACCACGCGCGCGCCGGCCCGGGTTGGCATCATCAGCAGTGCACTGCGGGCGCGTAGCTCAGCTGGTTAGAGCAGGGGACTCACAGCGTCTCGAGACCGGGGCAGCCCGGCGAGGCCGTCCAGATCCCGCCCGCCTTCGACGACGCGTCGCGATGGACGTGGTCG
>SXZC01000232.1 GCA_005788075.1 Actinomycetota bacterium | reverse complement strand
GCAGCCGCCAGCACTCCGCCCCAGCGCGACCGAGTGACGCGGGTGGCCACGAGGTAGGTGGCCACGAGGATGAGGGCCACCAGCGCCACTTGTATGAGGCGCAGGACGAAGGGGGTATCCGGCAGCACCCAGAGCAGCGGCGCCTGCAGGTACTGCTCAAGCGCCCCCTGATAGCTCTGCACCCCGAAGTACATGGGGAAGTCGCCGTTGAGGATGTTCTGCGCCATCACCCCGGTCACGCCCTCGTCGCCCTCGAGGCGCATGACGGGCGTGGTCAGCACGTAGAGGCGCAGCCCCACCGCGATCGCCACCACCAGGGAAAGGGCGATCACCGGCGCGCTGCGGCCAAGGGCGCGGACCCTGTCGGTCACCTGCTCGCGGTTCGCAGGGCAGCCCACCCGGCGTCGCCCATGGTGGCCTCACTGAACCCCGCCGCCTGGGCCACCGCCGCGCCGCCGAGCCGTTCGGCGTTCGCCGGGTCCAGCGCCTCGCGAATGCCCAGCGCAATGGCGTTGGGTGTGGGGTCGCAGGTGATCGCCCCGTCGCCGGCGATCTCGGGCATGGCCCCCCGGTTGCTGGCCACCACGGCAGCGCCACATGCCATGGCCTCAAGGATCGGCAGGCCGAAGCCCTCGTAGAGCGACGGCACGCACACCACCGCGGCGGCGCGGTAGAGGTCGGCCAACTGCTCGTCGGTCACGTGGCCCAGCCAGTGGGCCTTGGCGCCACGCACGATCTGCTCGCCGCCCAGCGCGGGGCGGCCCACGAGGGCGAGCTCGAGGTCGCGATCACCCAGCAGCGCCATGGCCTGGGCCAGGGCCCCGATGTTCTTGCGGGGGTGGATGTCGCCCACGGCGAGCACGTACCGCCTGAGCCCGAACCGCGCGAACACGCGGTTGGCGGCGTCCCCCACGGGATCGGGCGTGAACACCGGGGCGGGGTAGGTGCGCACCACGTGCACCTTCGCGGGGTCGATTCCGAAGATCTCGGTGATCTCCGCGGCTTCGGCGTGGCTCACGCCGATGACTACGTCCGCCTTCGTGATGGCGCGGGGCACGAGGCGCCCGAGCATCTCGCGGTCGCGCCTGCTGAACCACCCGGGGTTGCTGACGAAGGCTGCGTCGTGCACCACCACGGCGCTCGGGGTGCGCCCGCGGAACGGCACCACGTAGTTGAACACCCCGATGTCGGCGCGGGCGCGCTCCATCACGCGGGGTGCCCCGCGGAGCAGGCGCGGCACGTTGCGGTCGGTCACCTCCACCAGGGGCACGGCGGGGTCGATGCGCTCGCGAGCCTGGTCGTGGGCGATCATCGCCAGCACGGAGTCGTCGGGGCCGGCGGTGGCCACCAGCGCGTGGATGAGGTTCTCGATCCAGCGGGCATTGCCGGCGTCGCCCGGGGTGGGCTGCGCCACGGCGTGGGCGTCGACCGCGACCCTCATCGGGCGGGCTCGGTGCGGCGGCGTGCATCCCGTCCGCCAGATGGTGGCAGTGCGCGGCCAGTGCCAGCGCCTGCTGGCGGCACCGTGTCGAGTGTGTTCACCCGCCAAGGATACGACCCAGTGGCCGTGCCCGTCAGCGCATGTCGAGTGGCACTCCCTGGGGACCGGGGTGATATGCCGGGGAGATGGCGGTGAACGCGGTGAAGCGCCCGGCCACCGACTCCGTGAAGGTACGCCCGGTGCGCTGCAGTTCGGTCCGGACGAGGCCGGCTCCGGGTTCGGTGGGAACGACGATGGCGGGCGCGCGGGTTTGCCGCACCTCCGCCTCGATGGCGGGGAACTGGGTCCACGCCCCAGCAGCGATGCTCAGGGCATTGCCCGATGCGAATTGCAGCGGTCCGGCCATCCAGTAGTTGGTGTAGGCGGCACGCACACCCTCCGCGCGTAGGGTGTGCGCCACCATCGGCGCATCCTCGGTGTAGATGACCCCGAGCTTGATTCCGGCCAAGGTGCCCCCGGCCTTGTGCGCTTCGCTGAGGGACCACCCCGTGAGGAAGGCGATGGCCAGGATGGCGAACGCGGCGATGGCCCCTTGGGTGACGGTCAGGCGAAGGGTGAAGATCGCAGCCGTCGCCGCCACGGCAGCCAGCGGATATGCGGTGAACATGTATCGGGGCTCGCCGAGGAACCACGTGAAGGGGCTGGCGGCATAGATGAACGGGATCGCGAGGAGTCCGATGACGATGGCGTCGACGGGCCTGCGCTGAACGGTCCTCATGGTGAGAACGTCGCGCACCCCGTAGCGGCGGTGCCACGCGGCGATGAGAACCCCTAGGACCATCGCGATGGCGAGGGCCCGAGTTGGCAGGCCCGGCGCGATGGCGGGGTTGGCGTTTCCGGCCCCGAGGAAGTCGCCGAGGACGGGATCGAAGAAGCGCTTGAGGCGATCGAGGTATGTCGTCGGTGGTTGCGCATCTGTTCGCGACGGCGTGAGCGACCCGGTGTGCAGGGCGCGCACGGCATAGGGCACGAGCCCCGCCACGAACCCCGCTGCCGTGGGAGCGAGGAGCCGACGAAACGAGCCGCGCATCGATCCCACCGCCCACAGCGCAGCGGGAAGGACGAGGTAGATGGCGGTGGGATTGGCCCAGAGGGCCAGTCCCGCGCTGAGGCCCAGCGCCGCTCCGATCAAGGGGGCGCGAGATGACGTGCGTCGCAGGGCAAGGGCGAGCAGGAGGGCAAGGAGTCCGAAGACGATTGCCGAGTCGTACCCGCCATGGCTCTTCACGCCCTTCACCACGAAGTAGTACGGGCCGAAGGCGAGAAGGCCGGCGGCCAGCACCCCTGCCCAGGGTGAGCGGCAGACCCGTGAGCCGAGCATGTAGGTGAGCACGAGCACCACTGCTGACAGGGCGACCTGAACGAGCCTCAGGGTGAAGGGCGAGTCGGGCAGGAGCGCCAGGGTGCCTGCTTGCAGGTACTGCTCGAAGGCGCCCTGGTAGTTCTGGTTGCCGAAGAACAGGGGCAGGTCGCCGGTGAGGATGCGCTGCGCCATCACGCCGGTCACCCCCTCGTCCCCGTCGAGGCGTCCGATGCTGGTCCGCAGCACTCCCACGCGCAGCACCGTGCCGGCCACCACGATGAGGGCGAGGGCGACAAGCGGCCACGGGGAGGAGCCCGGCCGGGGGAGTGACCAGCGGCGACGCGACATTGCGCGTCAGATTGTGCGCCCGTCGCGAGGCGCTGAAGTGGGGGTTACCGGGGGTGTTTCACCGGCGTAGCGCCGGGGATGCGGCGCCCACCTCGTTGCTCGGTGTTCCCGGGGTCACCTCGGCAGCCCCAGGGCCTCGCGCCACACGTCGGCGGTCTTGCGGGCGGTCTCGCTCCACGAGAGCTCCGCGGCGCGCGCCTTGGCCGCCGCACCGCGGCGGGCGAGCTCCTCGCGGTCGGCGAGCACCTCCTCGAGGCGGGCGGCGATGCCCTCGGGCGAGGCGTCGTGGATGAGAAACGCCCCCTCGCCGGCCACCTCGGCCTGGGAGGAGTTGTCGGCCACCAGCACGGGGCAGCCATGCGCCATGGCCTCCACGATCGGCAGCCCGAAGCCCTCGTACGCCGACAGGCTCACGAACAGCGTTGCCCGGCGGTAGAGCTCGCTGAGCTCCTCGTCGCTGATGAAGCCCAGCATGTCGCAGCCGATGCCGCGGCGCTCCTGTGCCTCCTCCTCCTGGCTTCCACCCGCGCCGGCGATGACCAGCCGGCAGATGGGCGGGTAGGTTGGGGCGGTGGCGAAGTAGCGGTCGTGTCCGCGCATGAGCTCGAGCACGCGCTTGCGCGGCTCGAACTCGCCCACCGCCAGCACGAAGGGCTCGCGCAGCACCTCGAAGTCGTGCGCGTCGGCGGCGCTTCCCAGGTGCACCACGCGGATGCGCTCCTTGGGTACGCGGTAGATCTCCTCGATGTCGCGCGCGCCGGCCTCGGTGGTGGCCATCACCAACTTCGCGCGCCGGGCCGTGCGCCGGCCGAGCACCGATGCCCACGTGCGGAACCCTGCCGGGTAGGCCTCGGGCATGCGCTCGAAGGCAAGGTCCTGGATCATCACCGTGGTGGGGGTGCGCCCGCGCAGCGGTCCCCAGTTCATGGGCACGTGGATGAGGCTCGCCCCGCGCTTCTTGGCCTTGCGCGGCAGCAGCACGCCCAGCCAGATCATGTCGATCACCAGGTTGCCGATGCTCGTGAGGGCGTTCTTCCTCGGCAGGCCCCGGGGGCCGTTCACCCACACGATGTCGATGTCGGTGGGCGGGTCGAGCGCCATGGCCTCGCGGGTCTTGGTGATCACCCGGGCGATTCCCGTGCGGCGCCTGCGGGCCAGGCGCTGGTCGACCATCACCAGGGGTCGGGCGCGGAGCGGTTCGCGGCTCATGCGGCCAGCGCCTCGTCGTAGGCCTCGAGCACCAACTCGGTGGTGCGATCCCACGAGAACTGCTGCGCGCGTGATGGCCCGCCGATGGCGGCCGCCTTGCGGCGGTCCGGCTCCTGCCAGGCCTCGGCCATGGCATCGGCCCACCCCTCGGGGTCGAAGGGGTCCTCGTAGCGGGCGGCGTCGCCGCCCACCTCGCGCAGCGAGGGGATGTCGCTGGCCACCACCGGCGTGCCGGCCTCCATGGCCTCGAGCACCGGCAGGCCGAAGCCCTCCTTGAGGCTCGGCACCACCACGGCCACCGCGCCCTCGCGCAGTGCGGCCAGGCGCGACGCCGGCACATGGCCGAGCAGGTCGATGCGGTCGAGCACCCCCGCGCGATGGGCGTAGTCGCGCAGCAGGCGCACGCGGCGACCGCCCCACGGGCCGGTCATCACCAGGCGCAGGGGCTCGGGAAGCATGGCCAGCGCGCTCACCACCGGCCACGGATTCTTGTGGGGCTCGAGGCCGCCGCTCATGAGGATGTAGGGGTCGGCCGGCACCTCACCTGCGGGCAGGGCGGCCGGGGGCGCGGCCAGCGGGACCACCCTCACCCGGGCCGGGTCGGCACCGGCCAGGCGCACGGCATCGTCGGCGGTCTCCTGCGAGATGCAGAGCAGCAGGCGGGCATCGGGCAGGCGCTTCATCCACCGACGATATGCCGTTGCCTCGGCCTTGCGCCCCGCCCCTGTCAGGAACAGCTTGGGGTAGGCGGCGGGGATGAGGTCGTAGAGGGTCACCACGCTCGGCACGCCCGACGGCAGCAGCTCGGACTGCGTGGAGTGGAACAGGCGCGGGGCCAGCTTGCGCACGTGGCGCTCCACGGTGGCCGCGGGCCAGGGGTCGGGCAGCCGGCGCACGCGGACGTCGGGCCAGCGCACCGAGTAGCGCTCGGGCGTGAGGGGGGCGTTCTCGCCGTCGCCGGAGACCAGAAACGCCGGGCGCCGCTCATTCGGCAGCGCTGCGAGCCCCTCGGCAATGCCCCGCACGGCCGCCCCGATGCCACGCGCGGCGTGGTCGCGATCGAGGGGCGTGGCGTCGAAGAGCACGTCGGCTTGCATCACCCGCAGCGTAGCCGGGAGCCGGGCCCCGGGAGGTCAGCGGCGCCGGCGTCTCCAGATCGCCGAGATCGACCCGAACGCCACGAGCCCGAGGGCCACGAAGCCCATGATCGGAACCGCGAGCGGAAGCTCGTCGGAGGGGTCGCTCGGCGGCGG
>SXZC01000032.1 GCA_005788075.1 Actinomycetota bacterium | reverse complement strand
CTCCCAGTCGTCCTCCGCCATGCCGTCCTCGATCGACACGATCGGGAAGGCGTCGCAGAGCTCGGCCCAGTGCGCGGCCATCTCGTCCGACGACAGCACGCGGCCCTCTCCCTCGAGGTGGTATGCGCCGTCGCGGTAGAGCTCGGTGGTGGCGGGGTCGAGCGCGATGGCCACGTCATCGCCCGGGCGGTAGCCGGCGGCCGCGATGGCCTCCATCACCACGTCGAGCGCGGCGCGGTTGCTCGGGAGGTCGGGGGCGAACCCGCCCTCGTCGCCGACGCCGGTGGTGAGCCCGCGGTCGCGCAGCACGCCCTTGAGCGCCGCGTACACCTCGGACCCCATCCGCAGGCCCTCGGCGAAGGTGCGCGCGCCCACGGGGGCGATCATGAACTCCTGGAAGTCGACGGAGTTGTCGGCGTGCGCGCCCCCGTTGAGGATGTTCATGAGCGGCACGGGCATGCGGTGCGCCTGCGCTCCGCCGATGTAGCGGTACAGCGGCAGCCCCGCATCATTGGCGGCGGCCTGCGCCACGGCCAGCGAGCAACCGAGGATCGCGTTCGCCCCGAGGCGCCCCTTGTTGGGCGTGCCGTCGAGGGACGTCATGGTGCGGTCGATCGTGCTCTGGTCGGCGGCGTCGAGGCCCACGAGCGCGCCGAACAGCTCGTCCTCCACGTTGGCCACGGCCTTCAGCACGCCCTTGCCCGCATATGCCGAGGGCTCGCCGTCACGGAGCTCCACGGCCTCGTGCATGCCGGTGCTGGCGCCCGATGGCACCGCCGCGCGTCCCCACGCGCCGCTCGTGAGCTCCACCTCCACCTCGACGGTGGGCTGCCCGCGCGAATCGAGGATCTGCCGGGCGTGGACGCGCGTTATCTCGGCCATGGGACCTTTCGGGTCGGGTTGGGATACCCCCCGATACTACGGGCGCGCGCGGAACCTTTCGTACCACGCGAGCTGCGCGTCGGGCGGGAGCGACTCGAAGTCCTCGCCCGCCTCGGCCGCCATGGCCGCGGCGCCCTCCACGCGCTCGCGAAAGCGTGCCGCCGCCGCCCGCACGGCGATCTCGGGGTCCACCCCCGCGGCGCGCGCCACCGCCACCGCGGCGAAGATGACGTCCCCCACCTCGTGCTGGCCGGGGTCCGCGTGCACCTCCCCCACCTCCTCGTCGAGCTTGGCGAGCGCCGCCTGCACGTCGGGGAACGCGAAGCCCGCGCTCGCGGCGCGCTTCTGCGCCTTGGCCGCATAGGCGAGCGCGGGGAGGCCGGGTGGCAGCTCGTGGAAGATGCCCTCATCGGGGCGCTCGGCGCGCTTGCGCTGCTCCCAGATGTCCACCACGGCGCCGGCATCCGCGGCAGCCTGGTCGCCGTACACATGGGGGTGGCGGCTGATGAGCTTGTCGGCCTGGCCACGGGCCACGGTTGCGAGGTCGGCGTGGCCGTCCTCCTCGAGCAGGGCCGAGAGGAACACCGACTGGAACAGCAGGTCGCCGAGCTCATCGGCCTGGTGGTCCGGGTCGCCCTCGGCCACGGCCTCGGCCACCTCGAAGGCCTCCTCCACCGTGTGCGGCACGATGGTCTCGGCGGTCTGCACGCGGTCCCACGGGCAGTCGGCGCGCAGCCGCGAGGCCACCACCGCCAGCTCGGCCACGCGCTGGCCGATGGCCCGGGCGCGAAGGGCGTCGCGGGCCGGGAGGGTGTCCGCGCCCGGCAGCGCTGCGGCGAGTGCGTGGGCATCGGCGTCGGTGGCCACCACCACCGCCCCGTCGGGCAGCGGGTCGGGCATGGGAGCGGGCTCGACCCCCGTCGCCTCGCGCAGGGCGTCGTCGAGCGGAGGACCCACGATCACCGCGGGGTCGGCCATGTCGATGGCGGCCAGGGCCGCGGCCGGCACGGCATCGGGATCACCCGGCCCGAGGGCGATGATCCTGATCACCGGATCGCTACCCGGCGGTGGTGTCGGTGCTGGGCTCCAGCGACGAGTCGGCGTAGAGGGTCTTGGACTCCCACTTCTTCGTGACCTTCTCGCGCCACTTCTGGATGGCCTCGTTCTTCTTGATGGCCGTCTGGTCGCGGATGATGCCCGCCTGGGCCTCGTCGCAGGGGATGTCCCGCGCGGGGCTCACCTTCACCGTGATGATGTGCCACCCGAACTGGGTCTTCACGGGCTCGGAGATCTCGCCGTCGCCGAGGGCGAAGGCCACCTTCTCGAACTCGGGCACGAGCGCGCCCTTCTGGATGGCGCCGAGGCTCCCGCCCTGGCCCTTCGAGCCCGGATCGGTGGAGTACTGGCCGGCGAGGTCGGCGAAGTTCGAGGTGCTGGCCATGGCGCGGATGCGATCGGCCTCCTCCTTGGTCTTCACCAGGATGTGCGACGCCTCGCGCGTGGCCTGCTGCTTGAACTCCTGCGGGTTGGCCTTGCAGTACTTGAGGGCCTCGGCCGGGGTGACCGCGATGCCCTTGGTCACGCGGGCCGTCACCCGGGGCTCCTCGATGCTGACGCGCAGGATGCGGTTCACGTCGGCGTCGGTGAGCTTCTGCTCCTTCAGGAACTCCGTGAACTTGGCCGGGTCGCCGCTGAAGTTCTGCTTGATGATCTTCTGGCGCTCGCGCGAGAGCTGCGCGGGCGTGGCCAGGCAGGGCTTGCCGCACTCCTTCGCCTCGAGCAGCACGATGCGCTGGAACACCATGCCGTCGAGCGCCTGGCGCTGCAGCGCCGTGTACTCCTCGCTGCCGGCCTCGGGGAAGGTCTGCCCCTGCTGCTCGGTGGCCTGCTTCTGCTGGTTGATCGCCTGGTCGAGCTCGGCCTGCGTGATGTCCTGGCCGTCGACCTGGGCCACGACGCCGCTGGGGAGCGACGAGCCGCCGCACCCGGCGAGGGCGACGATGGAGAGGGACGCGGCGGCGAGGGCGGCGATGGCGATGCGGGTGGGTCGGGACACGGCGGGGGACTCTAGCGGCGTCCGCGATGAAGCCGGAACTTCCGGTCCTCGATCAACGCGCGGTAGTCGATATGGATCGCCAGGGCGAGCACGCCCACCACGATCACGACGGCGAGGATGACCGACCACGGGCCCACCACGTCGCGCAGCTGCGACGCCAGGGCCTCGGCCGCCAGGCTCGTGCCGCCCACGCTGATCCAGTAGCCGATGGTGCGCCCGATGAACACCGACACCGCCACGAGCCAGAGCTGCACCCGCATGAGGCCCGCGAGCACGAACAGCACGCCTGCCGGTGGTGGCGACGCCCCGAGCAGCACCGCGATGCCGACGTCCCCGGCGGCGTTCTCGAGCTTGCCGTGCAGGTACTCCAGGTTGGCCTGTGACCAGCGGCCCAGCATGCGATGGCCGGCAACGCGCGAGACCGCCACGAGGATGACCCGCCCCACCATGGTGCCGAGCGCGCCGATGAGGATCGCCAGCCACAGGCGCAGGTCGAACTCCACGACCATGTAGGCCACGACCACCCACGACGGGAAGATCGGCAGCGGGATCATCGCGAAGCCCGCCGCGATGGCGAACAGGATCAGGTAGCTCATGCGGCCTGCACGGCGGGCTGCGCCACGGCCTCGAGGGCGGCGATGGCGGCCGCGATGCGCTCGGCCGGCGCGGCGGGCGCGGGAACGCTGATGAGGCTGTCGGCAGTGGAGTAGAGCGCGCCGTCCACGCCGTCGCGCAGCGCGCGCATGGCCGCCGAGTCGAGCGGCACAGGGCCGATGACGATGCGCCCGGAGCGTGCGGAGGCCTGCCGGGCCCCGGCCTGCCGAAGCAGGATGCGCAGCCGCTGCACCTCGAACAGGGCCTCGACCGGCGGCGGCGGCTCGCCGAAGCGGTCCGCCACCTCGGATGCCACGCGCGCGAGCGCCTCGCCATCGGGCGCCAGGGCGATGCGCCGGTGCAGGTCGATCTTCGCGGCCTCGAACGGCACGTAGTCGGCCGGGATGTACGCGGACACCGGGATCTCCACGCGCACCTCCTCCTCGGGCGCCTCCCCCCTGCCCTCGGCGATGGCCTCCTGCAGCATCTCCACGTACATCTCGAAGCCCACGGCGGCCACGTGACCGCTCTGCTCGTCGCCCAGCAGGTTGCCGGCACCGCGGATCGCCAGGTCGCGCATCGCGATGCGCAGGCCGCTGCCGAGGTCGGTGTAGTCGGCGACGGCGCGCAGGCGCGCGGCGGCGTCGCGGGTGATGCTTCGAGGGTCGGGGTAGAAGAGGTAGGCGTGGGCCGTCACGTCGGAGCGGCCCACCCGGCCGCGGATCTGGTGCAGCTGGCTCAGGCCCAGGGCGTCCGCCCTCTCCACCACGAGGGTGTTGGCGCGCGGGATGTCGATCCCTGACTCGATGATGCTGGTGGCCACGAGCACGTCGCCCTCGCCGCGCACGAACGCCAGCATGACGTCCTCGAGCGCCGACTCGTTCATCTGGCCGTGGGCCACCACCACCTCAAGCCCCGGGACCATCTGGCGCACGCGGTCGGCGGCCTCCTCGATGGTCTCCACGCGGTTGTGCAGGTAGAACGACTGCCCGCCGCGCTCCTTCTCGCGGGTAAGCGCCTGGATGATCACCTGCTCATCGAACTCGCCCACGTGGGTGGCGATTGGGCGCCGACCCGCGGGAGGGGTCTCGATCACGGAGATGTCGCGCAGGCCGGACATCGACATCTGCAGCGTGCGGGGGATCGGCGTGGCGCTCATGGCGAGGACGTCGACCTTGAGGCGCAGCTGCCGCAGGGCCTCCTTCTGCGACACGCCGAAGCGCTGCTCCTCATCCACGATGACAAGGCCCAGGTCCTTGGGCTGCACGTCCATCGAGAGCAGGCGATGCGTGCCGATGAGCACGTCGATGTCGCCGTCGCGATAGCGGCCGAGCACCTCCTTCACCTCCGCGCTGCTGCGGAAGCGGTTCACCATGTCCACGCTCACCGGGAGGTCGCCGAACCGCTCCCGGAACGTCGCCAGGTGCTGCTGCGCGAGCAGCGTGGTGGGCACGAGCACGAGCACCTGCTTGCCCCCCGCAGCGGCCTTGAACGCCGCACGCATGGCCACCT
>SXZC01000231.1 GCA_005788075.1 Actinomycetota bacterium | reverse complement strand
GCGCGCCAGCGCCTTGCGTGCCGTGCGCAGCGCGGCGGCACGTGACGCCCGTAGCCCGACCAGATCGGCCCGGTGCCCGGCGGCCTCGTCCCGCGCCGCCCGCGCGATGGACTCCTCGCGGCTGCGGGCGCGCTCGATCACGGCCACCTCACGTCGGTCGGCGCGCAGCCGCGCCACAAGGCGGGCGTCCTCGCGCGCGCTGCGCTCGGCGCTTGCCTGCTGCGATGCCAGAGCGGCCAGGCCGTCGCGTGAGAGCAGGGCAGTGACGAGGGGGTCGTCCACGCCCTCGCGGTAGATCTCCCGAAGGCGCGTGGCGAGCACGGCCTGCCCAGCGCGATGCGCGCTCGCGCGCACCTCGAGATCGCCCTGGGTGCGCTCGAGGCGCTGCTGCGCCTTGGTGAGCCGGGCGGCAGCGGTGCGCTCAGCGGCCCGGGCCTTCGCGATGCCGCGATCCGCCTCGATCACCTTCTGCTCGAGCGCCCGGATGCGATCCCGCGCGGCGTCGGCCCCCGGGGCAGCTGCCGCGGGGGCGATGGCCACCAGCCCGCAGAGGGCAGCGGCGCCGATGGCGGTAAGGGCGCGCATCGCGAAGATAAAAGAGTTCCGGCCGGCGGCTCGTGCGAGCCGCCGGCCGGGTCATATTCGGCCCCGGGGGGCTCTAGCCCTGCGGGAGCTCCCCGATGTTGCGGAGCACGCCGACCGTCGGGGCCATGGTGCGGAAGGTCTCATCCTTCTGCAGCACGCCGACCACGAACACAGGCATGTCCGGCAGCCTGCGGGAGAGGGTCGAGGCGGCGTCGCGCGAGCGCGGCACTGCCTTGAAGCAGGAAACCAGGACGGCGTCGACGCCACCCTCCTCGCACCGCTTCAGGGGCCCGGGCCAGAGGGGGTCGATGATCTCGACGTCCCAACCGGCCTCGGTGAGTTTTTCGACGGCGACCTCAGTGCCGGGGAAGCGAACCTTCCCCTCCTTGTTGAGGACTTCGTCTGTGGGAACTGTGACAAAGAGAAGTTTCGGCATGGGCGGCAGGGTAGACAGCGGCCCATCGCGCTCGCCCGGTCAACCGCACGAGGACCCGATCATCGCGCACCCGTCGACCGTTCACGTTCGTTACCCATGCAACGACGCCCCTGCGTGTGTACATTGGCTTCATCGCGTCTCGCACGCTTCACTTTTCACCTGCCCGCTGACCCACAGGGAGACCCGTTCGATGGCCGTGAAAGCCTCTGACATCCCGGACCTGCCGACGCTTCAGGCGATCGGCAACCGCCGTAGTTTCCGGTACTACGACCCCAACAGGACGGTCGAGGACTACAAGATCGACACCATGCTCAACGCGGCGCGCTTCGCGTCGTGCCAGGGCAACATCAACTGCACCGAGGCCGTGGTCGTCACCAAGGACTCCGACCTCTGGGACGAGATCGAGGAGTGCGTCTCCGGCTTCAACGTGCAGATCATCAACCAGTCGTCGCACCTGATCTTCTGGTTC
Source organism: Actinomycetota bacterium (assembly GCA_005788075.1). Taxonomy (GTDB): domain Bacteria; phylum Actinomycetota; class Thermoleophilia; order Miltoncostaeales; family Miltoncostaeaceae; genus SYFI01. The sequence continues at coordinate 5,824 of SXZC01000231.1, read as the reverse complement.
ACCAACCTGAACGCCTGGTACGGCCGCGCCATCGATGGTCTTTCGACCCTCGCCCTTTCCGGCGCCCTCACCAAGTACCACGGCTGGAACTACGAGTTCTCGATGACGCAGACGATTCCGCGTCTCATGAGCTTCCCGGTGGAGCGCACCGACCAGCTGCTGCGCTTCGAGACCGGCCAGCACGTGGCCCAGGCCATGCTCGCCGGCCAGGCCATGGGCGTGGGCTCGATCCTCATCGCCTTCGGTCGCAAGCCCGGCGGCATCCAGAAGGCCTTCGGCCTTCCGGCGCACTACTCGTTCACGTGGGGCCACGCCATCGGCTACCCCCTCGAGGACCAGAAGGCCGGTGGCCAGCGCGTGCGCCTGAAGTTCGAGTCGCTCTTCAACAACGAGGAGATGGGCAACCCGCGCAAGATGGCCGATGGCCTCGAGGACGCCCTTCGCGAGAAGGGGCTCATCCAGGAGCAGGCCCCGATTCCGGGCCGCTTCGAGGAGATCGACGCCCTGGCCGAGCAGTTCGGCCGTGACCCGGGTGTCATCTCGTGGCCCGAGAAGGACATCAAGCGCCTCATGGCCGACGATGACTGGGACTTCGGCCCCAACATCAAGGCCCGCGCGCAGTACGTCCTCGACAACGAGGACCTGCCCGAGTACCCGCCGGAGGTCCTCGAGACCTTCCGCAAGATCATGGCCGAGCACGGCATCGACACCACGAAGCTGCTGCCGGACAGCTGATCGTCCGATCACGCTGATGGTCCTCGCGGGCCCCGTCACCTCCGGGTGGCGGGGCCCGCGTCGTTCCCGGGCGGGGTAGGCTCGCGCCGCACGCCCGCACCACCACGACCCAACGGAGAACGCATCCCGTGTCGCATGAGCTGAGCAGCCGTCACCGCAACACCCTCGAGAAGCTCCTTGATCACCAGGGCCACGCCAATGTCGAGTGGCGCGAGGTCATCTCGCTGCTCGAGCAGGTGGCCGACGTGGAGGAGGAGCACAACGGCAAGTACAAGGTGAAGCTCGGCTCCGAGGTGCTGTTCCTGCATCGGCCCAAGCACAAGGACGTCGACCAGCAGATGCTCGTGGACGTGCGGCACCTGCTCGAGCAGGGCGGCGTGGGGCTGGCGTAGCGGGCGCGGGGGCTACGCTGCGCCTGCTGGCGCCCGTAGCTCAGCTGGATAGAGCACCCGACTTCTAATCGGACGGTCGCAGGTTCGAATCCTGCCGGGCGCGTTTGCCGGTCAACGGTCCGCGCGCCTGTCCGGCCCGCCGGCGCGCCCGTCAATAAGGTATGTCCCGTGAAGCGGAAGAGCCAACTCCCACGCGCTGCGCTCACGGCCCTTCTCGCGGTTCCCGCGCTTCTGGCCGGAGGTGCCGCGCATGCCCTGGGCGCGGCCACGACCGTGACCCTCGGAGCGCCGTTGTCGGCTTTCGGCACCGGTACGCAGACCTACGAGGATGGTCCGGTAAGCCGGGCGGACGCGTCCAGCCCCCTCGGCTGGACCTTCACTGCACCGGGCAAGGGGGTCATCACGCAGGTGGCCTTCTTCGCCAACGCGGCCGGGTCGGCGACCGTGAAGGCATTTGCCGTCAGCCCCCTGAACTGGACGATCTCAGCCGTCGGCGCCGGCGCCACGGTATCGCCGGGCGGCGCCACCACGGTGACCGTTCCGGTGAGTGTTCCCATCGCCGCGGGCGAAGTGGCCGGCCTCTCGTGGTCGGCGGGCCTGGGCGTTCGGTATACGGATCACACCGGCACCCCGACGGGGCGGGTTGGGGGCATCACCGGCACCGCCATCACCGCCGGCACCGTACTTCCATCCACGTCCGTGCAGGGCAACTCGATGCAGGTGCAGTACGTCGTGGCGCTCGCCCCGGGCAATACCACCGCGCCGTCGGTCTCCGGCTCCGCAACGCCGGTCGTGGGCGTGGGCCTCAGCGGATCGGTCGGTGCGTGGGACTCCTCGCCCACCGCCTATGCGTCGCAGTGGGTGCGATGCGATGCCACCGGCGCCTCGTGCACGGTGATCACGGGTGCCACGGCATCCACCTACGTGCCAACGCTGGCGGACGTCGGCTACACCCTGCGCTATCGCGTGACGGCCTCCAACGTCGAGGGCGGCGCCAGCGACCCGGTTGACAGCGCGGCCACCGGGGTGGTGGCCAGCGGAATCCCCGCCGCCTACTCGAGCCCACCGATCGTCCCGGCCACGGCCTTCTTCGCCACGGCGTCTGTTCCCCAGCCGAAGGTGACGATCTGCCACGCCACGGCGAGCGCATCCAATCCGTATGTGGTCATTACGGTCGCGCCGGAGGCGGTGTTCACGAAGGGGCACGACCAGCATCAGGACCGCCGCGACATCATCCCGCCGTTCAACTACGAGAAGTCCGGCAAGACGCTCACGTACCCCGGCCTGAACTGGGATGCCCGGGGCCGGGCCATCTACGCCGCCGGGTGCGAGACGCCGGCCTCCACGCCCGTGAACCAGGCGCTCGATCCCCCGGCTCCGGCGAAGGTGACGATCTGCCACGCCACCGCGAGCGCGTCAAATCCCTACGTGGAGATCACGGTGTCCACCGCCGCCGTGTTCACGCAGGGGCACGACCAGCACCAGGGCCGTCGCGACATCATCCCGCCGTTCTCCTATGAGGGCGGTTCGTTCGCCGGACTCAACTGGGACTCCAGCGGACGCGAGGTCTATGAGGCGGGCTGCCGCGAGCCCGAGCCCATCGTCGATCCCGAGGACGAGCCCGCCGACCGCGTGACGATCTGCCACCGCGTCGGTGGCCCCGGGTACGTGCGCATCACGCTGGCGCCCCAGGGCGCCTACAACGGGCACGCGAAGAACCACGACCTCGACATCATCCCGCCGTTCTCGTTCACGCAGGGCCGGCGCACCATCTCGTTCCCCGGCCAGAACTGGGACGCCCAGGGTCAGGCGATCTTCCGCAATGGCTGCGTGGCCCCACCATCCCCGCAGCCGATCCGCCCCCAGGTGAAGTGCATCGCCCCCCAGGGCGACGGCAGCTTCACGGCCTACTTCGCCTACGCGAGCGACGACACCCTGCCCAGGGACATCCCCGTGGGTGCGGCGAACCTCGTGCAGGTGGACGCCCTGTCGGGCTCTGCCGTGGTGGGCGCGCAGCCGACCACGCTTCTTCCCGGGCAGGTGGATGTGGCCCTCACGGTGACCGGCCTCGTCCAGGCGGGGTCCGCTAGCTGGACCCTCACCCACGCGGGGGTCACCACCACGGCCACGGCCAACGCGCAGTCGCCGCGCTGCCCGTCGCCGCCGGCCAACACGGTGGTCGACCCGCCGAACGTCGGCATCTACGTGGCTTGCGTAACCCCGGGGCCGAATGGCACCTACTCCGCCACCTTCGGCTACCAGAACGACGACACCAGCACCCTGCAAGCGCCGATCGGGGCGGGCAACCGGGTGTTGGTGAGCGGCAGCGATCCCGGCGCGCAGGATCGCGGGCAGCCCGCTGCGCTCGCCCCGGGGCGCTCGGGTGCCGCCTTCACCGTGGGTGGAATTCCCAAGGGGCAGACGGTGTCGTGGATCATCGACTCCGCTGCAGGCGAGCGCGTGGCGGTGGCCATGTTTTCCGGGCCCCGGTGCGCCGGTGCGCCGGATGACTCCCAGCCCCTGGGGCTGGTGGTGTCGTGCGTGAAGGGGAACGGCGACGGCACGTACGACGCCACGTTCGGCTACGCCAACCCAAACGGCGTGAGCATCCCCGTGGCGGCGGGTCCGGGGAATGCGGTGAGCGTCGACCCCGGTGGCCCGGGACCGGAGCAGCGCGGCCAGCCGATCCTCTTCGCGCCCGGGTCGGTCGCTAGGGCGTTCACGGTCACCTCGGTGCCGGCGGGGCAGGAGGTCACGTGGACGGTCGCCTATCAGGGCACCACGAGCGCCACCGCGGGCGCGGGCTACGCCACCCGCTGCGCGGGCGATCGTCGCGATCCGAAGCGCGACCCGGAGCCACCTCCGGTCATCGTCGAGCCGTCTCTCCTGCCGCTCGGCGTGTACGTGCAGTGCGTGGATGCCACGCGCACCACGTACTCCGCCACCTTCGGCTACGTGAACCCGAACGGCGTCGTCATCTCCGTTCCCGTGGGTTCGGCCAACGCGGTGACCGGCGGCCCCGGCCGCGGCCAGCCCTCCGAGTTCTCCCCCGGCAACCACGCCGCCGCGTTCACGGTGCGGGGCATCCCGCGCGGCCGGACGGTCTCGTGGAAGGTGACGGCCCCTGACGGCGTCACCGCCACCGCGTCCTCGGATCCGGCAGATCCCAATTGCACCGTCGACCCGCCAACAGACGAGCCACGCATCGACATCGTCGTGGAGCCGCCTCCAGGCGATCCGGACCGGCCAAGGACCGTCGTGGACGTCGACAACCCCGGGCCGGAGGTGGGTGGCACCCCCGAGGTCGTGATCCCCGTGCCACCGGGCGGCGGGCGGCTGACGGCCACGTCGAGCACGCCTGGCGTGCGATGCCGCACCGCGGGCGGCCGCATCAGGTGCGTGGGCGGGCGCGCCCTGCTGCCCGGACGCGGCATCACGGTGGATGTTCGGGGCCGCGCGTGCAACGGCGCGCGGTCGGTGATCGGCGCCGCTGCGGTGGTGCGACGGCCTGGGCCCGGCAGCACGGTGGCATCCTCCTCCGCGTCCACCGCGATCGGGGGTTGCAGCACGCCGGTCACGGGGTGATGCGCGCCGCGGCGTAGCCTGCTGGCATGGACCGGGACCGGGGTGACGGCGTGGCCGAGCGGCGCGAGAGGATCCTCGCGGCGCTTGCCGCCCGTCCCGGCGAGCGGGTGTCCGGTGGGGCGCTCGCGCGCGAGCTCGGGTGCTCGCGCGCGGCGGTGCACCGGCATGTCGACGCCCTGCGCGCCGCCGGGGTGCCCATCGACGCCACGCGGGCCGGCTACGTGCTCGACCCCGCGGCCGATCCCGTGGTGCCCTCGGCGGTGATGCCCCTGCTGTCGTCGCCGCTGGCCGGGCCGGTCACGTGGACCCCGGAGATCGGCTCTACGAACGACGAGGCGGCGGCGCTCGCGCGCGGCGGTGCGCCCGAGGGAACGGTGATCGGGTCGGACCATCAGACCGCAGGGCGCGGGCGGCGGGGTCGCGCGTGGGTCGATGCCCCCGGCGAGGCGCTGATGTTCACCGTCATCCTTAGGCCGAGGGTGAGCCCCGTGGGCGCGGGCATGCTGCCCATCGTGGTGGCGCTTGGGCTGGCGGACGGGCTTGAGGCCTGCGGGGTGGCGGGCGTGGAGATCGCCTGGCCCAATGATGTGCTCGCCGGCGGCACGAAGGTGGCGGGCATCCTCTGCGAGATGTCCGCCGACCAGGAGCGGGTGGCGTGGGCCGTGGCCGGCATGGGCATCAACGTCGGCCCGGTGCCCGACGTGCCCGGCTCGCGGTGGACCCCGGGATCGCTTGCAGCCCTTGGCACGCGCCCGCGCCGGGGCGACCTTCTGGTCGCGGTGCTCGGCGCGATCGGGCGGCGCTACGAGGCCTGGCTCGAGCATGGGCCGGACGGCGTGGTGGCCGCCTTCGGACGGCGCGATCACCTGGCCGGACGTCGCGTCACGGTCGGCACGCCCACCGGGGACGTGGTCGGAGCGGGATGCGGCATCGACGCGCTCGGCCGGTTCGTGGTCGCGGTCGACGGCGACGAGGTGGCGCTGTCATCGGGCGAGGTGACGGGAGTCGACCGCGGCTGACCGCGCGGCGTATCCTCACCGCGAGCAGCACGACAACCCCCGGGACGAGGAGCACTGGAATGCGTGGACTGAGGAAGACGGCCGCGGGCGTGG
>SXZC01000031.1 GCA_005788075.1 Actinomycetota bacterium | reverse complement strand
GAAGTACGGCGCGGCGTCCGTGCCGGTGCCGGCGGTCCACTGCCAGCCACCGTTGTTGTTGGCGGGGTCACCATCCACCAGGCGCCGCATGAACTCGGCCTCGCCGTGGCGCCAATCCACGAGCAGGTCCTTCACGAGCACGCTCGCGGCCACCATGCGGGCACGGTTGTGCATCCAGCCGGTCTCGCGCATCTGGCGCATGCCAGCATCGCAGAGGGGGAATCCCGTGCGCCCCTCGCGCCAGGCGGCGAGCAGCGCGGGGTCGTCATCCCACTCCATGGCGCGGTAGGCGGGCTTGAGCGCCCCCTCGGCCACCTCGGGATGGCGATCCATGTGGTGCGCGTAGAAGTCGCGCCACGCGAGCTGGCGCCAGAACGGCGTGCGCGATGCGGGCAGCCCCCGCTCCGCGCCGATGGCACGTCCCACCTGCGATGGTGACAGCACCCCCATGCGGAGGTCGGCCGACAGGTGGGAGGTGCCGTCGTCGGCCAGCATGTCCCGCTCATCGCCGTAGCGATCCACGGCACCGCTGCGGATGAACTCCTCCAGGCGCGCGCGGGCCGCGTCGGGACCGGCGGCGATGGGCGGGTCGCCATCGGGGAGCATCGCGAGTCCCTCCGACGCGAGATCCGGCCCCACAAGAGCGTCGGGCGGCGCGATGCGCGGGTCGACGGGAACCTGGTCCCAGGCCCGCCAGAAGGGCGTGAACACCAGGTAGCCGGTGCCCTTGGATCCCGCGAGCTCCGAGAGGGACACCCGCCACGGTCCGCCCACCGGCTCGAGGCCCACCCCACGTGCGCCGAGGGCATCCGCCACGGCGGCGTCGCGCCGACGGGCATAGGGAGTGACATCGGCGGTAACCATCACCAGGTCGGCGCCGGCCTCGCGCGCCACGCCCGGCACAACCTCGGCGGGATCGCCCGAGCGCACCACCAACCGGATGCCGCGCTCGGCGAGGGCCGAGTCAAGCGCCTCGAGGCAGGCCCGCATGAACCTCAGGCGCACCGGTGCGCGATGGTGCGGCGCGCCGAGCAGGGCCGGATCGGCCACCCACAGCGCCACCACGCGGCCGCGCGCAGCGGCCGCGGCGAGGGCGGGGTGGTCGTCCACGCGAAGGTCGCGGCGAAACCACATGACGGTGGTCGCATCGGCGCTCACAGGGGGGATTGTGACGCGACCGGGCGCCCGTGTGGCGGAGAACGGCGTTGCGGGAAACCCGCAAGCGAATCGGTGCATCCCCCGATGCCCCGCGCGCCGGTCGGGCGTACCTTCAGGAGGCAACACGGATACTGGCATCCGGGGCGGGATGATCCTCCATGGCGCTGATTCGGGGGAACGGCCGCTGGGGCGAGAGCCCCGCACCGGATGGATCTCCTCCCCGGTGTCAGTCCGTGTTGCTGGATTCCCCCATCCGCACGCTCATCTCCACGAGACGGGCATCCGGCATGCGCGCGGCCAGCAGGATCTCCTTGGCGAGCCTGCCGCCATCACGTGCGGCCTCGGCCATCGCCTGCGCGACCTCGATCGCGAACTCCGCCTCGATGCGCCGCGTGAGGGGGTCGATGAGGACGCGACCCATCGGGCGGGTCCCGGGGATCGCCTGCGCGGCGCCCTCGATGCGCTCGGTGGCTTCCGCGTCGAGCTCGTCGGGGTTCACCGCCGTGAAGCGGATCACGTACTCGTTCACGCCTCAAGCGTAGGGATCACCCCGGCCCACTCCCCGGCCCACGCGGCGAGCGCCGCCCGATCGGGAGCCGCGTCCACGCCGTCGAGGGCCGCGATGCGCCCCGCATCGGGCACCTCTGCCCGGGCCAGCCAGATCCAGCCGCCGGCCGGCCGCCGTCGCACGGCGCCCACGGCATGCCGGGGCGAGGGCGCGCCCATCGCCACGTGGGCGCCCTCGATGCGCGGATGGGGGCCCAGCACCAGCACCAGCGATCCATCCGCATCGAGCAGGTGCGGGCCCGCGCCATCGGTGAGCAGCACCGGGAGGGCCACCTCGGCGAGCGCCAGGGCACGGTCCGGCTCGGGGATTCCCTCGAGCCACGCGGCCGCGGCCTCGGCCTCGGGCGCGGTGAGGCCGGGCATCAGCACCCGCGCGCCATCGCGCACCGCGTGCCGGCGCGTGGGGTCGCCCCCGCCCAGCGGGGCGTCGGGCGCGCGGATCACCTCGATTCGTGCCACGCTCTGAGCATATGCGCGCGATGGTGCTGACGGCGAACTCGAGCATCCACACCAAGCCCCTGCGCTTCGCGGCCTTTCCCGACCCCGAGCCGGGTCCCGGCGAGGTGCTCATCAGGGTCGGGGCGTGCGCGGCGTGCCGCACCGACCTGCAGATCTGCGAGGGAGACGTGCGGCCACGCATGCTGCCGGTGATCCCCGGTCACCAGGTGGCGGGGCGCATCGCGGCCGTGGGCGAGGGAGTGGACGACTGGTCGGAGGGCGATCGGGCCGGGCTCACGTGGCTCGCCGGCACCTGCGGCGAGTGCGCCTTCTGCCTCTCGGGCCGCGAGAACCTGTGCGAGCACGCCACGTTCACGGGCTGGGATCGCCACGGCGGATTCGCCGAGCTGGTGTCCGCGCGGGCCGACGTGGTGGTGCCGCTTCCCGAGGGCCCGGCCGACCGCGACCTCGCGCCCCTGCTCTGCGGCGGGGTCATCGGGTTCCGCGCGCTGCGGGTCGCCGGCATCACGCCGGGCGCCCGCGTGGGCCTGTTCGGATTCGGCGCGAGCGCCCTCCAGGCCATCCAGGTGGCGCGCCATATGGGGTGCCGCATCGCCGTGGCCACGCGCTCTGATGCCGAGCGGCAGCGGGCGCTCTCGCTCGGTGCGGAGTGGGCCGGCGGCTACGACGATCCGCCGCCCTTCCCCCTCGACCTGGTGGTCACCTTCGCGCCGTCGGGCGACGTGGTGGCGCACGCGGTGCGCGCGCTCGACCGGGGCGGCACCGTGGCCATCAACGCGATCCACCTCGACCGCCTCCCCGAGATGAACTACGCCGACCTGTGGTGGGAGCGCTCCATCCGGTCGGTCGCTAACGTCACGCGGCAGGACGCCCGCGAGTACCTCGAGCTCGCCGCGGCGATCCCGGTCGTCACCGCGGTGGAGGAGCACGCCCTGCCCGACGCCAATCGCGCGCTGCAGCGCATCGCGACCGGCGAGGTGGAGGGCGCCGCGGTGATCATCCCCTAGCGGGCCGGGGCCCGCGGATGCCACCGCGGCGCCCCTGGATCATCCGAAGCCGTCGGTCAGGTGCTTCACCGCCCCGGTGAGCGCCTTCTTCAGCGCGTTGCCGATGTCGGGTGCCCACCCCTTGGCCGCCACGGCCACCGCCGCGACGAGCAGGGTGACCATCACCACCATCCCCACGTACTCCACGGTGCCCTGTCCGCGGGCGTCACGCGCCCGCCACCACGCGTGCAACGCCCAGGCGTGCACGCGCGCCGAAACCGCATCGATCACCTCGAACCCCCTTGCTCCCGTTGTTCTCATCCGCCCAGCAACTTCCCGAGCAGCTCACCCGCGCCACGCGCGAACTTCGCGATGACCCAGTCGGCCCCGAGGCCGCCGAGGTCGCGCGAGATGCCGAGGAACGACTCGCGGAAGGGCCTGTCGCCGAGGCCCGAGAGCGCCCGGACGATGTTGGCCACGCGGTCCGCGGTGCTGGTGACCGGCGGCCTCGACAGCCGGTCGATCGCGCCCTCGATGGTCTTGACCGGGTCCTTCACGAGGTCCTCGGCCCGCACCCCCACCTGCTCCAGGAATCCCCTGCCCGCCTCGATCTGCCCATCAACGTTGAGCGCGCCCCACCACAGCAGGCCGTCCCAGATGCGCCGCACCGTGCCGCGCTCACCTGCGGCGGCGCCCGCCACGTCGGCCGCGGCGGCGCCGTTGGCCCCGTCGATCGTCGCGCCGGCCGCGCGCTCCATGGCGCGGGCCAT
>SXZC01000030.1 GCA_005788075.1 Actinomycetota bacterium | reverse complement strand
TCGAAGGTGACCGGCGTGCTCACGATCGAGGGCGAGGGCGAGACGCCCCTGGCCCGCGTGATCGACCTCGTGATGCTCGGCGACTACGTGTCGCTCTACGCCGCGTGCCTGCGCCGGGTCGACCCCAACCCGGTCGACAGCATCGGCACCCTCAAGGAGGGGCTCGCCACCACCGGCAACCAGCGGCTCGCGGCGGGGGAGAGCGGCTCCATCTAGTGGTGCCGGGGCCGCGGGCGGGCCGATGGCCCCCGTGGCGCCATGAAGCCGCTCGTTGTGCAGGGGAGGGCGCTTCGTCCCTGTGCACTCCCGCAGGCGCGGTGCCGGGCGCGTTGACGGGGGAAGCGCTGGTACCCTCCCGGCGCTTCCCAGCGAACAAGGAACCCGTCTGTGTCGACAACCGTCAACCATCACGTGGCCGATCTCGGCCTGGCCGAGCTCGGCAAGCAGCGCATCGAGTGGGCCGATCGCGACATGCCCGTGCTCGCCCAGATCCGCGAGCGCTTCGAGCGGGAGCGTCCCCTCGATGGCCTGCGCATCTCCGCCTGCCTCCACGTGACCACCGAGACCGCCAACCTGGCCCGCACGCTCAAGGCGGGCGGGGCCGACGTGGTGCTGGTGGCATCGAACCCGCTGTCCACGCAGGACGACGTGGCCGCGTCGCTCGTGCAGGACTACGGCATCTCCACCTACGCCATCAAGGGCGAGGACGAGGAGACCTACTACTCGCACCTCACCGCGGCCATCGACCACGCGCCGCAGATCACCATGGACGATGGCGCCGACGTGATCGGCGTGCTCCACGGCGACCGCCGCGAGATGCTCGACGGCATCATCGGCGGCACCGAGGAGACCACCACGGGCGTCATCCGCCTCAAGGCCCTCGAGGCCGAGGGCAAGCTGGCGTTCCCCGTGGTCGCCGTGAACGAGGCGAACACCAAGCACATGTTCGACAACCGGTACGGCACCGGCCAGAGCACGCTCGACGGCCTGCTGCGCGCCACGAACATCCTCATCGCCGGCCGCAAGTGCGTGGTGGGCGGCTACGGATGGTGCGGTCGCGGCCTGGCCTCCCGCCTGAAGGGCATGGGCGCCCACGTGATCGTCATCGAGGTCGACCCGCTCGCCGCCCTCGAGGCCGTGATGGACGGCTTCGACGTGATGACCGTGGCCGACGCCGCCAAGGAGGGTGATGTCTTCATCACCGCCACCGGCAACATCCACGTGCTGCGTCGCGAGCACTTCGAGCACATGAAGGACGGGGCGATCATCGCCAACACCGGTCACTTCAACGTGGAGATCGACATCCCGGGCCTCGACGAGCTCGCCGACGGCTCGCGCGAGGTGCGCCCGTACGTGCAGGAGTACTCGCTGCGCAACGGTCGCAAGGTGTACCTGCTCGCCGAGGGCCGGCTGCTCAATCTGGCATCCGCCGAGGGTCACCCGGCCGCCGTGATGGACATGAGCTTCGCCAACCAGGCGCTCTCGGCCGAGTACATGGCCCAGAACGCGGCCTCGCTCGAGAAGACGGTGTACGTCGTGCCCGAGGAGATCGACGCCGAGATCGCCCGGCTCAAGCTCTACTCGATGGGCGTGGAGATCGACGCGCTCACCGAGGAGCAGCAGAAGTACCTGGCCTCCTGGGACCAGGGCACCTGAGCAGCGGCCCGGACCCCAGCGGCATCGCCCCGGGGGCGGGGTCGGAGCGCGGCAGCACGCCCGCGCCCGGCCTCGCCCCCGAGGACATCCTGGCCCTGCGCGATGGGGCCGTGGTCATGCTCGACCAGACGCGCCTGCCCGGCGAGGTGGTGCACGTCGAGTACACCAGTTGGCCCGAGGTGGTGGACGCCATCAAGGCGATGGTGGTGCGCGGCGCGCCCGCCATCGGCGTGGCGGGGGCGATGGGGGTGGCGCTCGCCGCCCATGGCGCGGCGGCCACCAGCGCCACGCGGCAGTCGTTCGACGCCGAGATGGGCCGTGCCATCGCCGAGCTGCGCGACGCGCGTCCCACGGCCGTGAACCTGGCGTGGGCCGTTGACCGCATGGCCGGAATCGTGGCCGATCACGAGGGCACGCCCGACGAGATTGCCGCCGAGCTGGCCGATGCGGCGCGGACGATCCACGCGGACGAGGTGGAGCGCTGCCACGCCATGGGGCGCCACGCCGTGCCGCTCTTCATCCGCGGCGCGAGCATCCTCACCCACTGCAACGCCGGCGCGCTCGCCACCGGGGGCTACGGAACGGCGCTCGGGGTGATCCGCGCGGCGCACGAGAACGACCCCACCGTGACCGTGGTGGTGGACGAGACGCGGCCGCTGCTGCAGGGCTCGCGCCTCACGGCGTGGGAGCTCGCGCAGGACGGCATCCCCTTCACGCTGATCAGCGACAACATGGCCGCCATGCTGATGTCGCAGGGGAGGGTGACCCACGTGGTGGTGGGGGCCGACCGCATCGCCGCCAACGGCGACGTGGTGAACAAGATCGGCACCTACGGCGTGGCGATCCTCGCGCGCGAGCACGGCATCCCCTTCATCGTCGCCGCGCCAACCTCGACACTCGACCTCTCCATGCCCTCGGCCGCGGAGATCCCGGTGGAGGAGCGCGCCGCCGATGAGGTGCGCGGGCTCTCGCTGTTCGGGCGCCCGGCATCGTGGCCCGAGGCCCCGGTGGCCAACCCGGCCTTCGATCGCACCCCCGCCCGGCTCGTGAGCGCCATCGTCACCGAGCAGGGCGTGCACCGCGCGCCGTACGAGCGCTCGCTGCGCGACGCCTGGGACGCCGCCGGCCACTGAGCCCCGCCGCCCCCCTGGCGTAGACAGGCCCCGCAGCCTGCCGAGAACCGCGGGGCCTGCTGGCGCGAGCGCCGTTGCCGGGATCCAAAGGGGGACGCCCGACGCCTGTGACGCTACCGCGCGTCTCGGATGTCAAGACAGGGAAGAGCGAGGCGCCAACCTGTGAGAGTCACCAAAAGGCGTTGGTGACTGTCACAGGTTGGCTACACGCGCTTGCCCAGCTCCGTCGTGAGGTTCCGCAGTTGGGGCGAGATGCTGTCGCTCGGAGTGACTGCCTCGATGAGGCGCAGCTGTGAGGCGTCTGCGAGGGCCTCGTCGAGGGCGGCCACGAAGGCATCCTCGGTCTCCACCTTCACGCCGGTGCCGGAGCCCACGGCCTCGGGGAACATCGCGTAGCGCATGCGGGGAACGTCGTTGAAGGCCCCGGGCATCATCGGGCGCTCGGTGGCGTAGCCGTCGTTGTTGATCACCACGACCACGGGATGCACGCCCACCCGGGCCATGCCCCCGAGCTCGAGGCCGGTCATCTGGAAGGCGCCGTCGCCCACGATCACCACCGGACGGCGGTCGGGGCGCGCGAGGCCGGCGCCCAGGGCGGCGGGCACCGCATAGCCCAGCGACGCGTAGTAGGCGGTGGCGAGGAACCCGGACTCCTCAGGGCGCAGGTCCGCGCTTCCGAACAGCGAGTCACCGGCCTCGGCGATGATGGTGTGCCCGGGGCCGAGCCGCGAGCGCAGCGTCTCGAACAGCGCCCGCGCGCTCAGGGGCGTGCCGGGCGACGCCGTGAAGGGCGGGCGCTCTCGCGGAGCGGGCTGGCGGTCGGGCACGGTGGCGCCCAGGCGCTCCACGAGCCCGCGCATCAGGTGCGCGACCCCCACGCCGTCGTAGCCGCGCACGCCGACGTAGGTGATCTTCTGGTGCGAGATGATCGTGTCGGCGCGGTCGATGCCGGTGGTGAACATGCCGGTGTTGAGGTCGCTGATGTAAGCGCCCAGCACCAGCACGCGATCGGAGGCGTCGATGAGCTGCCGCACGTCGGGGTCCGAGCTCGCGGCCCCTGCGTACACGCCTGTGAACCATGGATCGTCGGAT
>SXZC01000230.1 GCA_005788075.1 Actinomycetota bacterium | reverse complement strand
GTGCTCTGCCCGCCAGATGGCGGAGATCTATGCGGATGTGTGCGCCACCTTCGTGATCGACGCGTCCGACGAGGCCGAGGCCGCCGCCATCGAGGATCTCGGCGTGCGCCCCGTGCTCACGGACGTGCTCATGCCCGATCGCGCGGCCCGCGAGCGCCTGGCTCGCGTCGTGATCGAGGCGGCCGGCTGATGGCCGCCCACGACGTGGGCGCCGTGGTGCCCGTCAAGCGCCTGGGATATGCCCTCGGGCGCCTCGCCGGAACCCTCGACCGCCCGGAGCGTCGCGTGCTGCAGTCGGCCATGCTCGGGGACGTGCTCGCCGCGCTCGCCGGCAGCACCCGGCTCGGGGAGATCGTGGTGGTCACGTCCGACTCCCGCGCCCGCGCCGTGGCCGAGAGCGTGGGCGCCCGAACGGTGCCCGACCACGATCCGCCACAGGGAATCAACGCCGCGGTGTCCCTGGGCATCGACGCCCTCGACGCCCACGGCGCGCTGGTGGTGGTGAGCGACCTGCCGCTCATCACGTCTGCCGACATCGACCACCTCATCGGCGCGGCTCCCGACGGTGACGCCGTGGTGCTCGCGCGATCCGAGGACGGCACGGGCACCAACGCCATGCTCATCACCCCGGCCGAAGCGCTCGCGCCACGACTCGGTCCGGATTCCCTGGGGCACCACATCGCGCAGGCGGCCGCGCTGGACATCCCCGTGGAGGTGGTGCACCACCCGGGCATCGCGCTGGATGTCGATACCCCCGACGACCTTGCCGAACTCGTGCGCCGCGAGCCAGAGGGTGCCACGGGCCGCGCGCTCGCCCGCCTCGGTCTTGCGCACGGCGCGGCCGGAGCAGCCGGGTGAGTGGACGCGGGGCCCTCGGGGCCGCGCCGGGTGACGAGGTGCACATCGTGGTGCTGGGCGCCCTGCCGGAGGTGGTGCCGGGCGACGACCTGGCGGCGATGCTCACCGCCGCCGCGGTGGATTCCGGCCTGGCTCCGGGGGACGTGCTGGCCGTGGCGCACAAGGTGGTGAGCAAGGCGGAGGGGCGCGTGGTGCGCCTGGGCGACGTTGTGCCAGGCGCCGAGGCCCGGCGCCTGGCGGAGGAGACGGGCAAGGACCCGGCGCTGTGCGAGGTGATCCTCGGCGAGAGCCGCAAGGTGGTGCGCCGGCGCCGGTCGCTGGTGGTGTGCGAGACCCACCACGGATTCATCTGCGCGAATGCCGGGGTGGACGCCTCGAACACGCCCGACGGCACGGTGGTGCTGCTGCCGGTCGACCCCGATGCCTCGGCGCGGCGCATCCAGCACGCTCTTTCGCAGGCCGCGGGCGGGCGCGTGGGCGTCGTCATCACCGACACGCACGGCCGTGCGTTCCGCCGGGGGCTCGTGAACGTGGCCGTGGGGGTGGCCGGATTCGAGCCGGTGATGGATCATCGTGGTGGACGCGACCGAGAGGGGCGGATGCTGGTGGCAACGGATCAGGCGCTGGGCGACGAGATCGCCGCTGCCGCGGGGATGCTCATCGGGAAGTCGTCGGGCCGGCCGGCTGCGCTGGTGCGGGGGCTGGTGACCGCGCCCGCGCCGGGAACCTCGCGCGACCTGGTGCGCCGCGAGGACCAGGACGTCTTCCGCGCCCGCGTGGACGACGACGGGGTGGTGATCTAGGTGCCCGTGGGCAGCACGCGCAATCCGCTGAGGGTGGCGATCATCGGGTCGGGGCCGTCGGGCTTCTACGCCGCCGAGCACATCCTCGGCCAGGACGACATCAACGTGCAGGTGGACATGTTCGACCGCCTGCCCACGCCGTTCGGCCTCGTGCGCGCCGGGGTGGCGCCGGACCACCCCAAGATCAAGTCGGTCACCCGCGTGTACGACAAGATCGCCCAGAACCCGGACTTCCGCTTCCGCGGCAACGTGGAGTTCGGCACCGACCTCGAGTACGAGGACCTCCTCGAGTACTTCCATGCGGTCATCTTCTGCGTGGGCGCCCGGTCGGACCGCCGCCTCGGCATCCCCCGCGAGTACCTGCCGGGAAGCCACGGCGCCAGCGACTTCGTGGGCTGGTACAACGCCAGCCCCGACCAGCGCAACCTCACCTTCGACTTCTCGGGCGACAACGTGGTGGTGGTCGGCAACGGCAACGTGGCCATGGACGTCGCCCGCGTGCTCATGCTGCCGCCCGACGAGCTCTCGGCCACCGACATCGGCGGCCACGCCCTGCGCGCGCTGTCGCAGAACAAGGTGCGCCAGGTGACGATCCTCGGCCGGCGTGGCCCGGCACAGGCCGCCTTCACCTACCGCGAGCTGAAGGAGCTCGCCGACCGCGACGACATCGACGTGGTGGTGGATCCCGCCGACATGGTGCTCGACCCGCATTCGCTGCACGACACCGAGCAGGCCCCCGATCGCGGGCGCGACCAGGTGCTCGACCTGCTGCGCGAGCTGTCGGAGCGCCCGTCGCGCGGGCACGACCGCCGCATCGCCTTCCGGTTCCTGGTGTCACCCGTGGAGATCGTCGGCAAGGACCGCGTCACCGGCGTGGAGGTGGTGCGCAACGAGCTCTACCGCGGCAACAACGGCGAGCTCCGCGCCCGCGCCACCGATGAGCGCGAGGTGATCCCCGCCGACGTGGTGTTCCGGGCGATCGGCTACCAGGGCGTGGCGCTGCCCGGCGTGCCCTTTGATCCGATCACCGCCACCATCCCCAACGATCGCGGACGGGTGATCGACCCTCTCACGGGGCAGGCGCGTCCCGGCGAGTACGTGGCCGGATGGATCAAGCGCGGCCCCAACGGGATCATCGGCACCAACAAGCCCGACGCCCAGGAGACGGTCGAGGCCCTGGTGGAGGATGTCCGCGATCAACGCCTGCGGCGCGAGGTGCTCCCCGCGCCGGTGTTCGAACGCTTCCTCGCCGAGCGACAGGGCGAGGTGGTCTCGTTCGACGACTGGAAGTACCTCGACGCCCGCGAGGTGGAGAAGGGCGAGGAACTCGGCCGCCCGCGGCTCAAGTTCGCGCGCGTGGAGAACATGCTGCGCACCCTGCGCGACCGCGACAAGGCCGCGGGGTAACGCGCCTAGCCGCCGGTGACCCTCGCGCCGGTGACGATGGCGACATGCCCCTCGTGCACCACGATGCCCATGGTGGTGGAGTCCTGCGGCAGCAGGCTCGTGGGGGTATCGGGCGCGTCGATGGGCCCGAGGCGCAGGAACCACCCCGCCATCGCGTTGCCCTGGAATCTCCATCTGCGCTCGTAGGTGCCCTGGTCGGGCGTGCTCATGACGGGGTCGCCGATGGCCTCCTTCGTGAGGTACACACGGGCTCGTCCGTAGGGCTCGCCGCCATCCGCGGGCGCGAACTGCATCGTCCACTCGCGCGTGGTGTTCTTGCGGGGCTCGAGGGAGAAGCCGAAGGAGTTCTGGTACGTGGTCGTGATGGGCTCCAGCACCTTGCCATCCAGCACGGCGCCCGGGGTGGAGACCCCTGACCAGTCGTTGCAGGTGTACTCGCCCGCCGCGAGGCTCACGGCGACGGGCAGCCGGTTGAGGATGCTGGCGCTCCAGTCAAAGCTCGGCGACTTCTCGGGGCAGGTCTTGGTGTCGGGGAAGGGGTCACCGCTGGCAGCGCGCGCGGCGGTTTCGGTGCCGGCGGATGACGAGTCGCTGCCGCACGCGGCGAGCGCAAGCGGAGCTGCGGCCAAGGTGATGCAGGCGAGGGGGAAGAGGAGGCGCTTCACGCGATGGGACTCCGGACTCGCCGTCAGACCGGCGCTTCGATGATCTCGTAGAGGGTGTTGCGCCGCGCGGGCACGCGGCCGTGGGCGCGGATGGCGGCCTCGAGCTCGTCGGCCGTCACCTCCTCGCCGTGCGACGCGCCGGACGACCGGCTGATGCTCTCGTTCATGAGGGTGCCGCCCATGTCGTTGCAGCCGGCGTGCAGCAGGTTGGCGCCGCCGTCCAGGCCCAGCTTCACCCACGAGGCCTGGATGTTGGGGATGAGCCCGTCGAAGGCGATGCGGGCCACGGCATGGATGAGCACCACCTCGTCCCACGTGGGGCCCGGGCGTGAGCGGCCCTGCAGGAAGATCGGGGATGCCATGTGCACGAAGGGGAGGGGGATGAACTCGGTGAAGCCCCCGGTGCGCCGCTGGATCTGCCGCAGCACCTCGTAGTGGTTGGCCCACGAGACCGGACCGTCGATGTGCCCGCACATGATGGTGCTGGTGGCGCGGATGCCGCTCTCGTGCGCGCTGATCATCACGTCGGCCCACTCGGCCGTGCGGATCTTGTCGGGGCAGAGGTGCTCGCGCACGTCGTCGTCGAGGATCTCGGCAGCGGTGCCGGGCAGCGACCCCAGCCCCGACGCCTTGAGGCGCTCGAGGTAGTCGCGCACCGGCACGCCCAGCGTGTGGGCGCCCTGCCACACCTCGAGCGGGGTGAAGGCGTGCACGTGCATCTCGGGCAGCGTGCCCTTGATGCTCTCGAGCACCGACGCATAGAAGTCGCCGGTGAAGTCGGGGTGGATGCCGCCGACGAGGCACACCTCGGTGGCGCCGCGGTCCCAGGCCTCCTGCGAACGCGAGACCACCTCGTCGAGGTCC
>SXZC01000029.1 GCA_005788075.1 Actinomycetota bacterium | reverse complement strand
GCCCGCCCCGGCTCCGGCCCCTGCGCCCACGCCGGCCCCGGCACCCGCGCCCACTCCGGCGCCCACCCCGGCACCCGCGCCGGGCGGCACCACCGTGACGCGCACCATCACGACCGACTGGGGCAGCGGCTTCTGCGCCGAGGTCACCGTGCGCCCCGCCTCGGTGGTGCCCATCACCTGGTCGGCCGAGCTGCAGGTGGGTGGCACGATCACCAGCATCTGGGACGCCACCACGCCGGGCTCGTCGGGCACGGTGACGGTGCGGGGGGCCTCGTGGAACCCCACGGCCTCGGCCGGGTCGCCGGTGAAGTTCGGGTACTGCGCGCAGCGCTAGCACCGTAGTTCGGGCACGGGGCGGCAGCGTCGGTCAGACTGCCGCCCCGTGAACGTCCCTCTCTGGGCATGGATCGCCCTCGTCGTCGGCACGGTGGTGATCATCGCCGTCGACCTGCTCTTCATCTCGAAGGGCGACAAGGAGATGAGCCTCAAGAGCGCCCTCGCCTGGACGGGCGTATGGCTCAGCCTCGGGCTCCTCTTCGCCATCGTCGTGGGCGTGGCCTTCGACACGAAGTACGCCACGGAGTACCTCTCGGGCTTCCTGCTCGAGTACTCGCTCTCGATGGACAACGTGTTCGTGTTCATCGTGCTCTTCGGCTTCTTCGCCGTGCCGCCCGCGGCGAAGCTGAGGGTGCTCACCATCGGCATCCTCATCGCGCTCGGCCTCAGGCTGATCGCGATCCTCGTGGGCGGCGTGCTCATCGCGAAGGCCGAGTGGGTGCTCTACATCTTCGGCGCGTTCCTGATCTACACCGCGTGGAAGCTGCTGCAGCACGCGGACGAGCCCGCCGACCCCGAGAAGTCGCCGATCCTCAAGTTCCTGAAGAAGCGACTGCCCCTCACCGGTACCTACGAGGGCCAGAAGTTCCGCGTGAAGGTCGACAAGAAGTGGATGTACACGACCCTCACCGTGGTGCTCGTGATGCTCGCCGGCACCGACCTGGTGTTCGCGCTCGACAGCATCCCGGCCGCCTTCGGCGTGACGCGCGAGCCGTTCCTCGTGTTCGCCGTCAATGCCTTCGCCCTCATGGGCCTCCGGTCGCTGTTCTTCGTGCTCGAGGGCCTCGTCGACCGCTTCCCGTACCTGAGCTACGGGCTCGCGATCGTGCTGGCCTTCGTCGGCGCGAAGATGCTCGTGAAGGACTTCTGGCACCCGCCGATCTGGCTGTCGCTGGCAGTGATCGTGGGCGTGCTGGGCACCAGCATCATCTACAGCTGGATCAAGACGAAGCCCCCGCGCCCGGCCTGATCCCCGGGCCCACCGCCTGACACAGGTCCCGCGCCACGCGCGGTTCGGCCGGCAGTGGCCGGCACGGGGATACGATGGCCGGTGGTGGACCAGCTCTCCGTCATCTCTCTCGCCGTCGCGTTCGCGGCCGGCTTCGTGTCGTTCATCTCGCCCTGCGTGCTGGCGCTGGTGCCCGGCTACCTGTCGTTCATCTCGGGCGTGCCGGCCGACCAGGTGGACAAGCGCTGGAAGTCGGTCATCCGCCCCACGGCGGCCTTCGTCATGGGCTTCGCGATCATGTTCGCGATCTTCGGTGCGAGCGCCGGCCTCATCGGGCGCTCGCTCGCCCGCGACCGCGAGATCCTCAACCTCGTCGCCGGGATCATCCTCATCGTCTTCGGCATCGCGATGATCGTGCTGCCCCGCCTCGGGTGGTTCCAGTCCGACCGGCACGTGCGCCTCTCGAAGCGACCCGAGACCCTCATCGGCGCCGGGCTGGTGGGCGCGGCGTTCGCCGCCGGATGGACGCCGTGCATCGGGCCGATCCTCGGGAGCATCCTCACCTACGCCGCGCCCACCGGATCACCGGCCGCGGGGGCGCTGCTGCTGTTCGTGTACTCGCTCGGCCTGGGCATACCGTTCCTGCTCGCGGGCATCTTCATGACCCAGACCCTCTCGGCGTCGAAGTGGCTGCGCGATCGCTGGTACGCGGTCAACGCCATCGGCGGCGCGCTCATGATCGTGCTGGGCATCATGGTGCTCACCGGTAACCTCGAGCGCATCACCCAGCGACTCGCCACCATCGGATTCGCAGGCCTCTAGGAGCCTTCGTGCGCATCGTCTCCCTCGTCGGGAACCGGCCCCAGTTCGTGAAGGCCGCGCCCCTCTGCATCGCCCTCCGCGCCCAGGGGGATGAGGTGCTCGTGCATTCGGGGCAGCACTACGACCCCGAGCTCGCCGACCTCTTCTTCGACGAGTTGGGCATCCCGAGCCCCGACCACGCGCTCGAGGTGGGGCCCGGCACGCCCGTGCACCAGATCGCCACCATCATGGAGCGCTTCGAGGGCGTGCTGCGCGACGAGAATCCCGACGCCGTGCTCGTGTACGGCGACACCACCACCACCCTGGCCGGGGCGCTGACGGCCGCGAAGTGCGGCGTGCCGCTCGCGCACGTGGAGGCCGGGCTGCGCTCGTTCGACAGGTCGATGCCCGAGGAGCAGAACCGGGTGGTCACCGACCACCTGTCCGACGTGCTGCTCTGCCCCACGCACCAGGCCGTGGACAACCTCGCGGCCGAGGGCCTCACCCGCGGCGTGCACCTGGTGGGAGACGTGATGTTCGACGCCAGCCGCATGTTCGCCCCGCTGGCTGAGCAGCGGAACGCGGCAGCCGGCCACGGGCTCGAGCCCGGCGGCTACCTGCTGGTGACCATCCACCGCGCCGCGGCCACCGACACCCCCGAGGCCCTCGACGCCATGGTGGAGGTGCTGTCGTCGCTCGGCGAGCCGGCCATCTTCCCCGTGCACCCGCGCACCCGCGGCAAGCTGCAGGCCGCCGGCCGGTGGGATGCCCTGGCGCAGGTGCCGGGCCTCGTGCTGGCCGCGCCTGCCGGCTACCTCGACTTCACCAGCCTGCTCATGGAGGCGCGCGCGGTGGTCACCGATTCGGGCGGCGTGCAGAAGGAGGCCTACTTCCATGGCATCCCCTGCATCACCCTGCGCGACACCACGGAGTGGGTGGAGACCGTGGCGGGCGGGTTCAACACCCTCACCGGCATGGATGGCGCCGCGGTGCGGGCCGCGCTCGCCGGCGTCGCGATGCCCGCCGAGCGCCCGCCGTACTACGGCGACGGGCACGCGGCCGATGCCGTGGCGCGCGCGGTGGTGGCCGAGCTCGGCTAGAGGTAGGTGCCGGGGAACTCCGGCGGCGCGTCGTCGCCGTCGCGACGCCCCCGTGGCAGCTCGTAGGCGTCCTGGATGCCCATGCGGGCGATGAGGGCGTTCGGACGGAGCATCAGGAAGATGCGCGACTCGTGCTCCTCCTCGGCCTGCACCCACCTGCGGGCCTCCAGCCGGTCGATGATGCCCCCGCCGATGCCCGCACCGGCCACGAGGGCCGCGGTGGCGCCCACGTCGCTCACGAAGGTGTCCAGCAGCAGGAGGATCCCCACGCCGAGGAACATCACCGTGGCAGCGCGCACGCGGCGCTCGCGGGCATCGGCGACGGTCTCGTGCACCACCGACCGTGGGGGCCTGAGGGTGAGCATGGCGTGGGCGAAGCGCCGCCGGCTCGTGACCCCGCCCAGCACCAGCGCGAAGAGCAGGGCGGCGGCGAACACGATCCCCGCGAACAGCGGGTCGACCGGTCCCTCGACCAGCCAGAGGATGATCCAGTAGGAGAGCGAGGCGAGCCCGAGCGACGTGAGCACCTGCCCGCGCCACCTGATCTCGTCATCCGCCCGCACGATCCGGGGTAGCCCGGCAAGCGCCGCATCGGCCATGGTGACTACGATACCGCCGCTGCCTGTGCCGAGAACCAACATCCCCAAGGACGCCCCATGAGCGCTCCATCGCCGCGCATCGGCGTCATCGGACTCGGCTACGTCGGGCTGCCGCTGGCCGTCGTGTTCGCCGAGGCGCGCGTGCCCGTGGTCGGGCTCGACGTCGTGGACGACAAGGTGGCCGCGATCAACCGCGGCATCTCGCACATCGAGGACGTCCCCTCCGAGCGCCTGGCGCCGCTCGTGGAGTCGGGGATGCTGCGCGCGAGCACCGACCTCGATGAGCTCCCGGCGCTCGAGGCCATCGTCATCTGCCTGCCCACGCCGCTCGATGAGCACCGCGAGCCCGACCTCGGCGCGGTGCTGGGAGCGGCCCGCGACATCGCGCCGCGGCTGCAGAAGGGCCAGCTGGTGGTGCTCGAGAGCACCACCTACCCCGGCACCACGCGCGAGGAGCTCGCGCCCCTGCTCGAGGGCTTCGGGCTCACGGCCGGCGAGGACTTCCACCTGGCATTCAGCCCCGAGCGCGTGGACCCCGGCCGCGAGGACTGGACCACCCGCAGCACGCCCAAGGTGGTGGGCGGCCTGACTCCCGCCTGCACGGCCAAGGCCCTCGAGGTGTACGGCCTGGCGTTCGACACGCTGGTGCCGGTCTCCACGCCCGAGGTGGCGGAGATGACCAAGATCCTCGAGAACGTCTTCCGCAGCGTGAACATCGCGCTGGTCAACGAGACGGCCATCCTGTGCGACCGCATGGGCGTGGATGTGTGGGAGGTCATCGACGCCGCGGCCACCAAGCCCTTCGGCTACATGCCCTTCCGCCCGGGGCCCGGCCTGGGCGGGCACTGCATCCCGATCGACCCCTTCTACCTCACGTGGAAGGCCCGCGAGTACGACTTCCACACCGAGTTCATCGAGCTGGCCGGGAAGATCAACTCGCAGATGCCCTACTTCTGCGTGAGCAAGCTCGCGCGCGCGCTCAACGAGCACGAGAAGGCGCTCAAGGGCGCGAAGGTGCTGGTGATCGGCGTGGCCTACAAGGCCGATGTGAACGACATGCGCGAGAGCCCGGCGCTCAAGGTCATCTCGCTGCTCCTCGAGCGCGGCGCGGACGTGAGCTACCACGACCCGCACGTGCCGGAGCTCGAGCCCGGCCACGGCATCGATCGTGCCATGACGAGCGTGGACCTCACCGACGAGGCACTGGCCGGCGCCGACGCCGTGGTGGTGGTCACCGCGCACTCGGGCATCGACTGGCAGCGGGTGGCTGACCGCAGCCCGCTCGTGGTGGACTTCCGCAACGCGGTTCCCAGGGGGGAGAACGTGTGGACGCTGTGACGCCGCTTCGCGTGGCCGTGGTGGGGATGTCGTACTGGGGGCCCAACCTGGCCCGCAACTTCGACCGCCTCGAGGGATCCGAGCTCGCCTGGGCCTGCGACCTCGACGCGTCGCTGCTCGACCGCCACCGCGCGGCGTTCCCGCGCACGGCGTTCACCACCGACCTCGACGAGGTGCTGGCCGACCCGGATACCGACGCCGTGGTGATCGCCACCCCCGTGCCCACGCACGCGGCCCTGGCGCTCAAGGCCATCGAGGCCGGCAAGCACGTGTTCGTGGAGAAGCCCCTGGCCCTCACCACCGCCGATGCCCGCGCGGTGGCGGAGGCCGCCGAGGCCGCCGGCGTGACCCTCATGGTGGATCACCTGCTGGTGCTGCACCCGGGCGTCACCAAGGTGAAGGAGCTCGTGGAGAGCGGGCACCTGGGCGACGTGCACTACCTCTACGGCAACCGGCTCAACCTCGGCATCGTGCGCAAGGACGAGAACGCCCTGTGGAGCCTCGGCCCGCACGACATCAGCGTGATGCTGCACCTGGTGGGCGAGCCCGCCGTGGAGGTGTCGGCCACCGGCGCCTGCTACCTGCAGGACGGGGTGGAGGACGTCGTATTCGGGCGCATCCTCTTCGAGAGCGGGGTCATCGGCCACCTGCACCTCTCGTGGCTCGACCCCCACAAGATGCGCCGCATGACCGTCATCGGTTCGGAGCGCATGGTGGTGTTCGACGACATGGAGAGCGAGCGCAAGATCACCGTGTACGACAAGGGCCCGGTGCCGCGCACCGGCGACTACGGCGAGTACATCCAGGTGCGCTCCGGGGATATCTTCAGCCCCAAGATCGACAGCGCAGAGCCGCTGCGCCTGGTCTGCCAGCACTTCCTCGACAGCATCCGCGCGGGCACCGCCCCCGTGGCCGACGGCTGGGCAGGCCTTGCCACCGTCGAGGTGCTCGAGGCCATGGACACTTCGCTGGCCGAGGGCGGCCGGCCGATCACCCTGGAGGGGGCATCCCGATGAGCCGCGAGAACCTCGTGCTGGGAGAGGGCGTGCAGATCGCCGACGACGTCGAGATCGGCGCCAACGTGGTGATCCACGCCGGCACCGTCATCGGCGCGGGCTGCGTGATCCAGGACAACGTGGTGCTGGGAAAGCAGCCCAAGCTCGCGCGCAAGTCCACGAGCAAGCGCGAGCCGCTGCCGCCGCTGGTCATCGGCTCCGGCGTGTCGATCTGCTCGGGCGCGGTGATCTTCGCGGGCAGCTCCGTCGGGGACAACACGGTGATCGGCGACCAGGCCTTCGTGCGCGAGAACGTGCAGATCGGGCAGGACTGCGGCATCGGCCGGTCGGTCTGCGTCGAGAACCAGACGATCATCGGGGATCGCTGCAACATCCAGAGCAACTCGTACATCACCCGCCTGTGCGTGCTCGAGGACGATGTCTTCATCGCTCCGTGCGTCACCACCACGAACGACAACTTCATGGGGCGCACCGAGGCCCGGCACGAGCTGCTGAAGGGCGCCACGATCCGGCGCGCGGCGCGCATCGGCGGTGGGGTGGTGATCCTCCCGGGCATCGAGATCGGCGAGGAGGCCTTCGTGGCCGCGGGCGCGCTTGTCACCAAGGACATCCCCGCCGGCAAGCTGGTGGCCGGGCTGCCGGCACGCGTGTGGCGCGACGTGCCCGACGAGGAGCTGCTCGACAACCAGTAGCGCCCCGGCGCGGTATGATCCGCGCCGCCAAGGGGAGTACCCCGTCAACGGCACCGGTCGTCACTACGAGCCCCCGGGCTCCGGCCGTGCCGCCCACCACCGGGTGGGGGAGACCTCGGCTCGACATCCATTGATCGAGCGGAGGTCCGCACGCGGTGAACGAGGCACTCGACTTCGCGGTTCCCCTGTGGGCGTGGTTCGCCCTCGGCGGCGGCATCGTGGTGATGCTGGCCATCGACCTGTTCCTGCATCGCGACGACCACGTGGTGTCGTTCCGCGAGGCCGCCATCTGGAGCACCATCTGGATCGCCGCCGGCCTCGGGTTCGGGCTGATCATGCTGTGGTGGCAGGGCGGCGACGCCGCGGCCACCTACTACTCGGCGTACCTCATCGAGAAGGCGCTCTCGGTGGACAACGTCTTCATCTTCGCGCTGATCTTCGGGTACTTCGCGGTGCCCGACCGGTACCAGCACCGCGTGCTCTTCTGGGGGGTCATCGGCGCGCTGGTGATGCGCCTGGTGTTCATCTTCGTCGGGTCCAGCCTGCTCGAGACGTTCTTCTGGACCGCCTACGTCTTCGGCCTCTTCCTGGTCTACACCGGGTGGCACATGGCGTTCAGGCACGATGCGCCGAAGGACCCCGGCAACAACATCATGGTGCGGTTGATGCGGCGCATCATGCCGGTGACGGGGGAATACGACGGCAACCGGTTCTTCACCCGCCTCAATGGCAGGCGCGCCGCAACCCTGCTGCTGGTGGCGCTGGTGGCCATCGAGTCGAGCGACCTCATCTTCGCCATCGACTCCGTGGCGGCGGTGCTGGCCATCACCACCAACACCTTCATCGTATGGGCGTCGATCGCCATGGCGGTGCTCGGTCTGCGCGCCCTCTACTTCTGCCTCGCCGGCCTGCTCAGGCGCTTCGTGCACCTGCACTACGGGCTGGCGTTCCTGCTCGTGTTCGCGGGCGTCAAGCTGATCCTCTCCGAGACGCCCGTGGGCAAGCTGCCCATCTGGCTCTCGCTATCGGTGATCATCGGCGCGCTCGCGGTCTCGATCATCTGGTCGCTGTGGGCTACCCGAAAGGATGGTTCTCACCCGGGCCCGCCCGTGGCCGGCTGACGCGCTGATACCGTCGCCCCATGGGCAGGGTGCTGGCGATCATCATGGCGATGCTGGCCCTCTGCACGGCCCCTGCCGCGCTCGGGGTGGTGGGCGGCACGCCTGCCGATCCGGGCACCGGCGACCACGTGGTGGCCCTCATCGACCCGACCCAGCCCACGGCGCGCGCGGGCCAGTTCTGCACCGGGACCCTGCTCGACCCGCAGTGGGTGGTGACGGCCGGGCACTGCACCGCCGGCCTGCGCCCGGAGCAGCTGGTGGTGGCCGTGGGGCAGCCGGTGCTGTCACTGGTGGCCGACGGCAACCGCCACGCCGTGGATGCCATCGCGCAGTACCCGCTGTACGACCTGCGGCGATGGGGCCACGACATCGCGCTCGTGCACCTGGCCCAGCCGGTGCCCGCGTCCATCAGCCCGGCCACCGAGCGCTACCAGCGCGGACCGCGGGCGTCGTACGCCGCCAATGGATGGGTGTCGGGATGGGGCGCCACCGCCGAGGCGCCGAGCGGCAGCGACCAGCTGCTCACCGGGCAGATCTCGGTGTCAACCCCCGCGCAGTGCTTCGCGCTGGGCGCACCGTGGGGAACCATCTGCGGCACGATGCCCTTCTCCACCGAGGCGTCCGCGTGCTGGGGCGACAGCGGCGGACCCCTCGAACATGAGGGCGTGCTCATCGGCCTCGTCTCGTTCGGCCCGGAGGGCTGTGACAACACCACGCCCACGGCCTACACGCATGTGGGCACCTACAGCACGTGGATCGACTGGGTGCGCGCAGGTGGCGATGCCCGCGTGAGCCTTCCCGAGGTCACATCGATCACGGCCAGGCAGATCCCGCGAACGCGCGCGACGCAGCTCACCATGCGCTGGTGCCAATCGGGGGGCATCGGGCACCGCATCGTCACGCGCTTCCGGGCCGCGCACTCCGGCGAGGACTGGCACTACGCCCGGGCCACGTCCCGCACCATGCGCAGCCGCTGCGGCGCGTGGTCGGTGACCCACCGCCACCCGCATCCGCGTGGCCAGGTGCTGACGGTGTTCGCCGACGTTCGCGACGCCACCACGGGCATGCGCTACTCGAGCACCTACCCGGTGAGGGTGCGCATCAGGTGATCGCGGTCAGCGCGAGGCGTAGTTCTTCGCGTACCACTCCGCGTACTCGCCGCTCTTGATGGGCTCCCACCAGGGGCGGCCGTCGCGGTACCACTCAACCGTCGCGGCCAGGCCCTCGTCGAAGTCCACCTGCGGAGCCCAGCCCATCGCCCGCATCTTCGAGGTGTCAAGGGCATAGCGCCGGTCGTGACCCGGGCGGTCCTCGACGTAGGTGATGAGGTCGTCGGAGGCACCGGTGTGGGCGAGGATGCGCTGCGTGATCTCCAGGTTTGGCCACTCGTTCCCGCCACCCACGTTGTAGACCTGCCCGGCCTCGCCGTTCTGCATGGCGAACCAGATGCCCTCGGCGTGGTCGCGCACGTGGATCCAGTCGCGCACCTGCTGGCCGTCGCCGTACACCGGCAGCGGCAGGCCGTCGAGGGCGTTGGTGATGAACAGGGGCACGAGCTTCTCGGGGTACTGCCGGGGGCCGTAGGTGTTCGAGCCGCGGGTGATGACGATGTCGTATCCGAAGGTGTGGTGGATCGCCAGGGCCTGCAGGTCGCCGCCGGCCTTGCTGGCCGAGTAGGGCGACGAGGGCTGGATGGGGTCGGTCTCCCGGAAGGCCCCGGTCGGGATGGAGCCGTACACCTCGTCGGTGCTCACCTGCACGAAGCGGCGCACGCCGGCCGCGCGCGCGGCCATGATCAGCGTGGCCGTGCCCACCACGTCGGTCTCGATGAACTCCGTGGGGTTGTGCAGCGAGCGGTCCACGTGGCTCTCGGCCGCCAGGTTGATGACCACCTCGCAGCCCTCCACCGCGGTGGCCGCCACCTCGGGGTCGGCGATGTCGCCGTGGATGAACGAGTAGAGCGGGTTGCCCATGAGCTCGGCCACGTTCGCGGGGTTGCCCGCGTAGGTGAGCTTGTCGAGGTTGACCACCTCATGACCCTGCTCGATGGCGACCCGGATGACCTCCGAGCCGATGAACCCGCACCCGCCGGTGATGAGGACCTTCACGAACGCTCCCTGACGTAGTCGGCGAGGGCATCCTCCCACGCGCGCAGGCGCGGGGCACCCTCGTGGGTCACCTCGAGCACGCTCACCGCGGGGCGGGGCGCCGGGCGGGCGAAGGCCTCGGTGGTGGTGTCGCGCACCTCGCACTCCACGCCGGCGAGCCGGTAGGCCTCGCGCGCGAGGTCGGCCCACGTGGTGCTGCCCCCTCCGGCCACGTGGTACGTGCCTGCGGGCTGGTCGACCAGGGCCACCAGGGCCGGGCAGAGGTCGCGGGTCCAGGTGGGGCACCCCACCTGGTCGGCCACCACGTCCACGTGCTCGCGCGCGGGGTCGGAGCCCAGGCCGATCATGGTGTCCACGAAGTTGCGGCCGTGGGCGCCGTACAACCACGCCGTGCGGCCGATGCGCGTGCCCTCCGGATACTCCAGCTCGGCCAGGCGCTCGCCGGCGAGCTTGGTGCGGCCGTAGGCCTGCAGGGGGTCGGTGGCGTCGTCCTCGGCGTACGGGCCGCCCGTGCCGGGGAAGACGTAGTCGGTGCTCACCGCAACCAGCGCCGCCCCGGCCTCGCGCGCGCCGATGGCCACGTTGCGGGTGCCCTCGCCGTTCACCAGCAGCGCCTGCTCCTCGTGCTCCTCCGCGGCGTCGACGTCGGTCCAGGCCGCCAGGTGGAACACGGCGTCGGGCGCCGCCTCGGACACCGCGCGCACCACGCGCCGCCGGTCGGTGATGTCGAGCTCGGGCAGGTCGAGGCCCACGGCCTCATGCCCGGCGGACGCCAGGTGGTCCATGAGGTCGGTGCCGAGCATGCCCCGGTGGCCGATGACCAGCGCCCGCATCCCAGCCGCCTAGGTGAGGCCGATCACCGACGAGTCGCCGAGCACGAACCGGTAGGCCCGTGGCTTGGCGTCGGTGCGGGTGATGGTGACGTCGCGCCCGATGAGGCTGCTCTCCACCCGGGCGTCGAGGTCCTCCACGTGCACGCGCTCGAGCAGGATCGAGTGCTCGATCTCCGCCCGGCGCACCACGCACCCGGTGGAGATCGAGGAGTACGGCCCGATGTAGGCGTTCTCCACCACCGCGTCGCGGCCGATCACCGCCGGCCCGCGCACGTGGCTGTTCACGAGGCGTGCGCCGGCCTCGATCACCACCCGTCCCTCGATGTCGCTGTCGATGATCTCGCCATCCACGCGGGGCTCGATGACGTCGAGGATCAGTCGGTTGGCCTCGAGCATGTCCTCCACCTGGCCGGTGTCCTTCCACCAGCCGGTCACCACGTGGGGCTCCACGCGCCGGCCCTGGTCGATGAGGTACTGGATGGCGTCG
>SXZC01000229.1 GCA_005788075.1 Actinomycetota bacterium | reverse complement strand
GTCCACGAAGAGGAAGTTGGCCGACGATGGCAGCGGCTCGAGCCCCAGCGCCCGTAGCCCCTCGGCCATGCGCTCGCGCTCGGCCGACGCCTCGGCGATGCGCTGCGGCAGGTGCGCGGGGGCATCCTCGAGCGAGGCCACGGCCGCAGCCTGGGCCACGGCGTTCACGTCGAAGGCGTTGCGCACCGGGGACATCGCCTCGGCGATGCCCTCCGGGCCCGCCATCCACCCCACGCGCAGCCCCGCGAGGCCGTACGCCTTGCTGAAGGTGCGCATCACCACGAGGTAGCGCCCCTCGCGCAGCAGCGCCATGCCGTCGTGCGACCCCGGCGGCAGGTACTCGAAGTAGGCCTCGTCCAGCACGGGCAGCACGTGGGACGGGAGGGCGTCGAGGAACCGCCGCAGGTCGGCGTCGCTCACCACGCCGCCCGTCGGGTTGTTGGGGCTCACCACCACCACGATCTTCGTGGCCGGCGTGACGGCCGCGGCCAGCACGTCGAGGTCGTACGCGCCTCCCGGATCGAGCGGCACGGGGGTCCAGGTGGCGGCCTCCACCGTGGCGCCCTGGCGATACGAGACGAACGACGGCCAGCACATCACGATCTCGTCGCCCGGATCGAGGAACGTCATGCACAGCACCTTGATGAGGCTGTCCATGCCGTTGCCCACCACGATGCGCTCCGCGGGGAAGCCGTGGCGCTCGGCCAGCGCGTCGCGCACCGCCCAGGCGCCCGGATCGGGGTAGAGGTTCTGCTCGGCCGCCGCGCGCTGGATGGCGTCGATGGCGAGCGGGAACGGCGGGTAGGGCCCCTCGTTGGAGGCCAGCTTGGTGATGGGCACGTCGCCGAGCTCGCGGCGCAGCTCGGCCAGGGGGCGCCCGGGCACGTAGGGCTGCACCGATGCCAGGGTCGGCCGTATCAGCGCGGGGTCGAGATGCGGCGCGTCGGACACGGGACGGAGGCTACACTCGCCGCCGATGCCGGAACTCGACGATCTCGGGCTCTTCCCGCTCGGACTGGTGCTGCTGCCGGGCGAGCGCGTGCCACTGCACCTCTTCGAGCCGCGCTACCGCCAGCTCCTGGCCGACTGCGTGCTCGACGATCGCCCCTTCGTGATCCTGCAGGACCACGGCGAGGGCGCGTCGCCCATTGGCTGCACGGCGCGGTTCGTCGCCCTTGGGCGCCGCTTCGTGGATGGCCGCCTGAACGTCACGGTGGCGGGCGGCGCCGTGGTGCGCGTGCTCGAGCAGACGTCCGGTCGCATGTACCTCTCGGCGTGGGTGGAGGAGGTGGCCGATGAGGCACCGGACGCCCCCGATGAGCTGCGCGACGAGGTGCGCGACCTCTTCGCGCGCCTGGTGGCCGAGATCGCCGGCGCTGGCAACGCCCCGCCCATCCGCGACGACGTCCCCTTCTCGTACGCCCTCGCGGGGATGATCGAGATGCCGGCCGAGCCAAAGCAGGACCTGCTCGAATGCCGCGACGAGCAGGTGCGCCTCTCGATGGTGCGCGACATCCTCGCCGCGGCCCTGGACGGCGCAGACCGCGAGCGCATCGCCGCCGCGCGCGCCCGCACCAACGGCAAGGTCGCCCTGCCGTGACCCCCTCTGTCGCGGCCGTCGTCCCCCGGCGCATCGCGTGGGTGGAGGGCCCCGACGCTCCGGCCCTGCTCCACGGCCTGCTCACCGCCGACATCGAGGCCCTGCCCGTGGGCGGCGCCACGCGCTCGCTGGTGCTCACCACGCAGGGCCACCTGGTGGCGCAGATGGCCGTGGCGCGCGACGGCGAGCACGCCTTCACCCTGATCCTCGACCCGGCTCCGGCAGCGGACGGCGTGGCCGTGATCGCCGCGCATCACGTGTCGGAGGACGCCCTCGTGCTGGGCCCCGAGGACGCCCGTGTGCTCGTGGCAACCGACGACCTCTCCCCTGCGCTGGCGGGCGCGGGCGACCTGCAGGTGCCGGGGCTGATCCCCGGCACCATCGAGGTGCTCGCCGACGACCCCGCGCAACTGGCCGCCAACCACGGCATCACCCTCTCGCCTCATGCGGCGCTCGAGGCTCTGCGGGTGGCGCGCGGCGCGGCGGCCACGGGCATCGACACCGGCGAGCGCACGCTCGTGCAGGAGGCCCTGCTCGATGCTGCCGTGTCGTTCGACAAGGGGTGCTACCTCGGGCAGGAGACCGTCGCGCGCCTGCATTACCGCGGGCATGCCAACCGGCGCCTCGCGCGCATCGCGCTCGATGGCCCCGTGGCCCCGGGCGACCCCGTGATCACCGGCGACGCGGCCGACAGCGCAGCACCCGTGGGCGAGGTGACGAGCGTGGCGGAGGTCCCCGGCACGGGGTGGATGGCCCTCGCGATGGTGCGCCACGAGGTGCCCGATGGGACATCCGTCGGTGTCGGCCACACGGGAGGGCGGGTCCTGCCCCCGGGCTGACGGGCCGGTGCTAGCGTCGGCGGCGATGGGCTTCTCACGCGACGACCGCGCGAAGGCCGCCCGGCAGAGCTGGGTGGTGCGCCTCTTCTACGACCGCGATGGCGACCTGCAGGGTGGCCGTGCCATCGCCGTGGTCGCGCTCCTCGCCATGGCCGTGGTGCTCGGCACCGTGATGGTGTCGTTCGCGGGCGCCGCCTTTGGTCCCGAGACGCTCGCGATGGGGGCGCTCATCGTGTTCATCGCCATCAAGGTGCCGCTGCTGCTGTTCGTGTTCTGGATCCTGATGCGCCAGGGCGGGGGCTACACGCAGAGCGAGCTCACCAGCAAGGAGCGCTCGCGCGTGCTGGAGAGCCTCATGCAGCAGGCCCGCGAGGCCAAGGGAAAGCCCGACGAGGCGGAGCGCCTGCGGTGGGCGGCGCGCGAGGCGTGGCGCATCGCCGACGAGGCGCCCGACGACGAGCGCCAGGACGCCATCGCGGTGGCCGTGGAGATCAGCGGCATGCGCCCCACTCCCCAGGACCGCACCGCGGCCTAGGCGAACACCAGCGCGTCGTCCACCTCGCCCGAGGCGAGGCCCTCCGCGATCTTGTCGAAGGCCATCTGGTGCACCACCGCGGCGATGTCCTCGGCGGTGCCCTGCAGCGCCTCGGGGTGCCGGGCCTGCACGGTCACCCGGCCCACGAAGCAGGTCTTGATGGCCACCACCGCCCCGCCCTCGCGCACCTCCACGTTGAAGCCCCACAGCGTGTGGGCATCGTCGGTGAGCGACGTCCGCGGCGGCTCGGCTACCAGCTCGAACGTCCTGTCCCCCACCACCACCTCGCGCGTGCTCACAGGTCAACCACCCTTCCCTCGTCGTCCACGCCTGCCGCGCCGCCGCCGCGACGCGGGTCACCCGCCGCCTCGAGGCCCCGGTCGGTGATGCCCACCGCCGACACGCCCCCGAAGTAGAGGTTCGACTCGTCCCAGAGGCGCAGGTCCAATGCAGCCGCCTCGAGCGCCGAGATGGCGCCCTCGGGCACTCCCCCCTCCACGTCCAGCCCGCCGCCCTCGTGGTGCACGCGGGGGCGGTCGACCGCCTCACCCGGGCCGAGGCCCCCGTCCACCATCCCCGCGATGACCATGAGGATCGCAGAGCGCAGCCGGTTGGAGCCCGCCGACCCCACCGCCGCCAGTGGCGCGTCGCCGCGCAGCAGCAGGGTGGGCGCCATCATGGACGTCATGCGAGCGCCGGGTGGAAGCGACCCGAAGCCCGCGGGGTTGAGGTCGCTCTCCCCCAGCATGTTGTTGAGCAGCACGCCGGTTCCCGGGGCCACCACGCCGGATCCCGATCCGTTCGACGACGACAGGCTGGCCATGCCGCCCTCGGAGTCGATGGCGCTCACGTGGGTGGTGCCCGTGGGCTTGCGCGACGGGGGCGTGCCATCCGACTCGGCCGCGCGTAGGGCGGCCCAGAACCTCTCGAGGAAGTCCTCCTCCCCGAGCCCCTCGTGGAACCCCGGACCCCGCATGGCGTTGGCCGCGGCCTGGGCACGGGCCATGCCGGCGTAGAAGGTCTCGTCGTCCCCGGGCGCCTGGCGGCCATGCATCTCGCGCAGCGCGGCGGCGATGAGCACGCCGCCGCTCGAGGGCGGCGGGTTGGTGAGCACCGTGACATCACGGAACGCCACCTCCACCGGCGCCCGCTCCACCACCCG
>SXZC01000228.1 GCA_005788075.1 Actinomycetota bacterium | reverse complement strand
GGGTAGCCGTCGTTCACCTGCGAGCAGATGAGCCACGTGGTGGTGGGGTTGGCATCCCACCCGTTGGCGATGCTCCAGCCGAGCTCGGTGTAGGTGCCGATCTGCTTCATCTGGGCGGTTGTGCGGCCCACGCCCACCGTGCCACCGGCACCCGCGGGGCCCGTGGTGTCGCTGTTCCAGAGGTTGCCCGAGGTGGTGGCCTGCGTGCCCACCGACACCACGCAGCCACCCGCCCCGCCGAGGATGCCTCCCGTGGTGGCGCCACCGGCCTGCCTGAGCGTGCCGGCGAAGTAGTTGCGCACCAGGCTCGCGGGCTCGTACAGGCAGTTCCCGCCGAGGATTCCCCCGATCTCGTCCACCGACCCGGGGTTGGCCACCACGTCGCCGGTGGAGAATGAGTCGCTGATCGTGGCCGTGATGCTGCCGGTTGACTGCGCATTGCCCACGAGCCCTCCGGCCCGGTCGCCATGCACGATGGCCGTGCTGCCGGTGGTGCGCACGGTGCCCCCGAACATCACTCCCACGATGCCGCCCGCCGTCTGGCCGGTGGATGTGACCGATCCCGCGCTCGTGGTTCCGCTGATCTCCGGCCCCACCTGGTTATCGGGGTAGATCGACGCGGCGATGCCGCCCGCGGTGAGGCCCGACGTCACCACCACCGACGCCGACGAGTTGGTGATGGATCCCCCCGCGAGCACGCCCATCATTCCGCCCGCGCTGTTCGACACATTGACGGTGCCGTTCACGTGCACATTCGACACCTTCGTGTTCGTGGTGCTGCCGGCCAGGATGCCGCCGGTCGTCGGGCCGCCCAGGCTGATCACCGTGCCCGTCACCCGCAGGTCGCGGATCGTCGCGTTGGTGCTCCACCCGATGAGCCCGAATCCGTTGCTGGCGGGGGATGTCACCTGCAGGCCCGTGATCGCATGCCCTGCGCCGTCGAAGGTGCCCATGAAGGGGTCGGCGTTGCTGCCGATGGGCAGGAACTCCCCGGTGTCGGTGAGGTCGATGTCGTTGGCCAGGCGGATGGTGGCGCTCATGTCGCACGCACCCTGGTACAGAGTGCGCAGCTGCTCTGCCGTGCTGATTGTGTACGTGCTGGTGCCGGGATCCCACACGGGCGGGAACAGGCACCCGTTGGCCAGCGCCTGCTGGGGCACCACCGCCAGCGCGCCTGCCATTGATGCGGCCAGGGCGAGGAGCACGGCCGGGCGCGGGATCACGGGGGTTTGGGCCATTCACTGACCGTACCGGAGGTGCGCATGCCCAGCCCACCCCGGGGCATGCCCGGCGCGTCGCCCTCCCGCCGCTACCGCCGGCGGGATATGAAGGTGATCGTCACCTCGTCAGGGTTGCCCTGCGCCCGGGTGAACCGCGGGTTGGCGTCAAGCCTGCGCATCAGCTCATCCGCCGTAAGCCTCCTGGGGTCGGGCAGCCGCTGCACCAGGCGGTCCCACGTGGGGGGCTCGGCACGGTGGTCGGTGCAGAGCGCGATCCGCACCGGGTCGCGAGCGCTCTTCGTGGACAGCAGCGCGCGGTCGGGGCGCGTGCCCACCCTGATGAGATCGAGCCGGTCGGCGTCCCAGCACGCGCCCACCAGCGGGTCGTCGGTCACCTGGCCGCGGTCGTGGTGGTACATGGCGTAGGTGAGCGTGCGCAGCTCATCGGGCGTGATGCCCAGGGCCTCGTGCCCGAGCGATGCGGCCAGCTCGGCCGCGCGCGGCCCGTGCCCGGGGTCCTGGCCGTCGTTCTCGCGGCGGCAGTCGTGGAGGATCGCGAAGAGCAGCGCCACGTGGCAGCTCACGCCCTCGGCGTGCGCCAGGTCGATGCCGTTCTCGCCCACGCGCCGCCAGTGCTCGTGCCCGTGGATGCCCTCGCGCTCCCCGGCCACCGCTAGCGCCAGGCCGACGGGCCCGGTGATCACTCCGTCGCTTGCGGTGCTCTCGGTCATGTGCCTCCTGGTCCTGGTGTGCACAGGGTTGTCCCGGGGCGGTGCGCGGATCCTTACGGTGCGTGGCACGTGCGTGCGAGTCCGCTCGGTAGCGTTTCCCAAGCAGGTGTAACGTACGAGATATGCTCATGTCGTCCGACATAGAGGAGTTCCTTCGATGAAAACCCGGACGGTCGCAGCCAACGACGTACGAATCCCCGACCCGGCACCCGACGAGGTGGTGGTGGTCATGCGATACGGCAAGCCGTACGCCGCGATCATCGACACCGATGCGCTCGACCTGTTCCTGCGCATGCAGGCGCTCTTCGGCGAGCATGTGCCGCACGAGATGGGCATCAGCGACCTCGACCTGAAGATCCACGAGCTCGCCGAGTCGGGCGAGGACACCGAGGAGTTCGACTACGCGGCCTTCCTCGCTCGCTGACCTGCGCGGCGCCATCGCCTGGGCCAGCACCACGTTCCAGCCCGAGGCACCGTTTCGCATCATGCGCGGCGACGGCTCCGTCACGCAGTTCGCCACCGCTGCCGACCTCGCGGATGCCATTGGCCGCGAGGAGGTGCCCACCACGCACACGTGCTTGGTCGAGGCGAAGATCAGGCCGGTGGTGATCCTGCAAGGGCGCCCTCGCGCCGCACTGAACGATTACGTGGCCCTGAAGCTCACGCGGCTCGCGAAGCTGAGCGCGGTCGAGCGTCAGCGCGTGCGTGCCAATGCCTCTCCCGACAGGCTGTACCTCGCCGAAGACCCCTCCCGCTACGGCCTGCCAACCGAGAACGCCATCGACGTCAACTCGCTGGTGCGCGTGCACCGCGACGCCATCATCGGGGTGGCTGGATGGCTCGACCCCCAACAGGTGACCACCCTCGGGCACAAGCTGGCCGCGGCGCTCGACATCGACCTCCGCGGGCCGATCCGTGAGGGCGTGATGGCCCACCTCGAGGACCTGCGCCGCGCCGACTGACGCGCCGGGCGGGGTACCATCCAGCACATGACCCCCCGCACCCCCGCACGAATCGCAGCCCCGGCGCTCGCCGCGGTAGCCGCCACGTTCATTGCCGCGGCCACGGCGGCGGTCGCGGCACCGGCAGCCCCAGCCCCGACCGCCGCCCCCCAGGGGCAGCAGGCGCGCGCCACCTGCCATGGCCTGCCGGTCACCACCACGGCCGATCGCGGTGAGATCACCGGCACGGCCCGGCGCGATGTCATCCGGCTGAAGGGCCCCGGGCACGTGCGATCAGGCGCGG
>SXZC01000227.1 GCA_005788075.1 Actinomycetota bacterium | reverse complement strand
GCGCCGATCACGTTCCGCATGTCGAGGTACGACTCACGGGCGGGGGGCGGGCCGATGCACACGGCCTCGTCGGCCATCTCGACGGCCGGGGTCTGGGCGTCCGCCGTGGAGTACACGGCCACGGTCGGGATGCCCAGCTCGCGGGCGGTGCTGATGACGCGCACGGCGATCTCGCCGCGGTTGGCGACGAGCAGCTTCACGGTGCGAGCACGAACAGGGTCTGGCCGAACTCCACGGGCTCGGCGTTGCCCACCGTGATCTCCTTGATCGTGCCGGCGCGCTCCGCGGTGATCTCGTTGAAGATCTTCATCGCCTCGATGATGCAGAGCACCTGGCCCTGCACCACGCGGTCGCCCACCTTCACGAATGGGTCGGAGTCGGGGTTGGGCGCGGCGTAGAAGGTGCCCACCATGGGGCTCACCACCTTCACGCCGTCATCCGCCGCCGGCATCGGCGCGCCGGGCACGGCGGCCGTGGCAGCCACCGCCGGGCGCACGGTCACCCGCGCCCCGCCGATCTCCACGCTCACCTCCGACTGCCCGGCGCCCTCCACCACCTCCACGAGGGTCTCGATGAGTCCGCGGTCGACGGCCATGCCGGTCTCGCCCGACTCCTCGGCGAGCAGCGAGCGACGCCGGTCGACCAGGCGCTGCCCCGACTCGGGGAACTGCGCGAGGATCACCGCGTCCTCCTCGGACACATCCGACGGCGCCGCGGCCAGCACGGCGGCCAGGTCGGGTGGCTCGCCGCTGGTGCCGGCGCCCCGGGCCACCGCGAGCGCGTCCTCGGACACCGGGCCGCGCAGGCGACCCCGCGGGCCGAGCGCGATGTCGGCGAGCTCGGAGGAGGTCTCGCGCCAGCGCACGCCGTCCATCACGTGCTGGGCGGCCTGGGCCACGATGGCCTCGCCGAGCGGCGGCGCGAAGGTGACGCCGCCGAGGTCGCTGCACACGGCCGCGCACTCCTCGGCCGCCTCATGCGCACGCGATGCCAGCCCCTGCCGGCTGAGGCGCGAGAGCAGGCCGGCGGCGAGATCAGGCGGCAGCTGCAGCTGCGGGCCACCCGCGAGCTCGGCCGCACGGCGCACCCGCTCGGGCGCCACCAGCGGCCAGATGATGCGGCCGGCGTCCTCGAGGGCGGGGACATCGACGTCGAACTCGCGGTCCCCCCCGTGCAGCGCCACGTGCAGGGCCTCGGCCGACGGGCGACCGGCGACGAGCGCGGCTGCGCCCACCGATGCATGCAGGGCGTGCGCGCCGGCAAGTGCGGCGCTCAGTGCCGACATCGAGGCGAGGCCGCCGGTGGCGCGCAGCGATACCTCCACGGGGATCGGGCACTTCTCGACCACGTTGCCCACCAGCAGCCCCATGGCCACCGGCGTGAGGTTGCCGCCGAGGTCCGAGATGCAGAGCGATGTGGCGCCCGGCAGCTGCGCGAGCGCCAGGGCCTCCTCCACCCAGCGCGGGTCGGCGCCGTCGGGCACCGGGCCGAGCACGAGCGTGGGCACGAAGCCCACCCCGGCCTCGCGGGCGGCCTCAGCCACCACGCGAAGGGCGTCGGCGTCGTTGAGGGTGTCGTAGGCGCGCACGCGCGACGCGCCACTGGCGGCCGCTGACGTGATGAGTCGTGCGGCCACCCCGTCGCCCAGGCGTACCTCGCCGAGCAGGGTGCGACCGGTGACGACGATTCCGAGGTTGGCCCCGCCAGCCTGACGGGCCACCACGCGCAGGCGGTCGAGGGGGCTCTCGGTGCGGCCATCCATGCCGGCCCGGGCGGACGGCGGGTCGAGCACCTCGATGACCCGCGCGCCGATGGGAGCGAGCGCGGCGGCGGCGGCTCCGAGGTCGTCAGGCGCGATGCGCGCGCCCCATGGCGGGGTGCACAGATCGCGGAGGGTGACGTCGACGAGGCCGATGTCGATGGAGGCGGGCTCGGTGCTCATGCGCGGCTCACGTACTCCCGGCTGCGGGTGTCCACCTTGATGCGGTCCCCCTCGTTGACGAACAGCGGCACGTTCACGGTCGCGCCGGTCTCGAGCGTGGCGGGCTTCGTGACGTTGCTCACGGTGTCGCCCTTCACCCCGGGGTCGGTCTGCGTGACCGCCAGCTCCACGGAGGCGGCCGGCTCGGCGCGGAACGGGGCGTCACGCACGAACAGCACCTGCACCTCGGAGTTCGGGGCGATGAGGTCGACGGCCTCGATGGACGACTTGGGGACGTTCACCTGCTCGTAGGTCTCGCCGTCCATGAACACCAGCGCGTCGCCGTCCTCGTAGAGCATCTGCATGTTCTTGGTCTCGGTGGTCACGCGCTCCAGCTTCTCGCCCGCGCGGAACGTCTTGTCCACCACGGTGCCCTTCGCGAGGCTCTTGAGCTTGGTGCGCACGAACGCGCCGCCCTTGCCGGGCTTCACGTGCTGGAACGACACGACGCTGACGAGCTCGCCGTCCACGTCGAGGACCCATCCGTTCTTCAGTTCATTGCTGCTGATGGCCCCCACGGCCTGCTCCTAGATGCTCGTCGTGGTCAGGTCGGTGGGCACGCGGGTGAGCACCTCGCAGCCATCATCGGTGACGATGGCGAGATCCTCGATGCGCACTCCTCCGACCCCCTCCAGGTAGATGCCCGGCTCGATGGTCACAACCATGCCGGTTTGAAGTACCTCCCCGCCCTCCTGACGGAGCCACGGGCGCTCGTGGATGTCGAGCCCCACACCGTGCCCGAGGCCGTGGCCGAAGTGATCCCCGAGGCCCGCATCCGCGATGATCCCCCGGGCCACCGAGTCGAGGTCCTTGGTGAGGACTCCCGCCCGGCAGGCGGCGAGGGCCGCGCGCTGGGCCTCGAGGCACACCGCATAGGCCTCCTCAAGCGCGGCCGGGAGCGTACCGGTGGCGAGGGTGCGCGTGCAGTCCGATGCGTAGCCCGCGTGCCGGGCGCCCATGTCGACCACCACGAGGGTGTCGGCGGGAATGGCCTCGGCGCGCGGCACGGCGTGCGGCAGCGCTCCATGGGCGCCCCCGGCGACGATGATGTCGAAGCTCGCCCCCTCGGCCCCCATCTCGCGCATCCAGCCCTCGAGGGCCCAGGCCGTGGCCGCCTCGGTGCGGCCGGCGAAGCCCTCCTCCACCAGGCGCGACAGCGCGGCATCGGCGATGCGCGTGGCCGCGCGGATGGCCTCGAGCTCCGCTTCCTCCTTCACCACGCGCAGCCCCTCAACCAGGCCGGCGGTGGGCACGAGCTCCGCGCCGGAGAGGCGCCCCGCGAACCGGTCGCGCCGCGCCACGGTGACGTGCTCGGCCTCGATGCCCACGCGGCCCTGGGGCACCACCTCGGCCAGGCGGTCCATGAGGTCGCGCCCGGCGATGACCACCTCGGTGTCCTCCACCATCGTGCGCGCCGCGGCCGTGTAGCGCGAGTCGGTGAGCAGCACCCGTGACGCGGGGGTGACCACCAGCACGCCATTGGAGCCCACGAAGCCCGACAGGTAGCGGATGTTCACGAGGTCGGTGACCACCAGGGCGTCGAGCCCCTCCTCGCGCAGCACCTCCCCGATGCGCGCCTGGCGCGCCGGGATGCTCAACCCGCGAGCTCCGCCTTCAGGATGTCCAGCGCCTCGCGGTAGCCGTCGGGCCCCTTCCCCTTCACCGTGGCGAGCGCGATGTCGCGCACCACGGATGCCTTGCGGAAGTCCTCACGGGCATCCACGTCGGAAAGGTGCACCTCCACGAACGGGGCGCCCATTACCTCGAGCGCGTCGCGGATGGAGTACTGGTAGTGCGTCCAGGCCCCGGGATTCACGATGGCGCCGTCCACCGCGCCGGCGAGGCCGTGCACGTGCTCCAGGAACGCCCCCTCGAAGTTGGTCTGGAAGGTGCCCACGCGCATGCCGCGCTCCTCGCCCCAGGCGCGCACCTGCGCCTCGAGCTCGGGGAGGGTGAGGGTGCCGTAGTGCTGCGAGGGCCGGCGGCCGAGCATGTTCAGGTTGGGTCCGTGCAGAAGGGCGATGTTCATCACGGGAGCAGCTCCTCCACGGCCGCGCGCACCACGGCCGGGTCGGGGTCCTGGTGGGTGAGCACGTCGCCGGGAGCGCGCAGCAGCACCATGTTCAGGGCGCGGCCATCCGACTTCTTGTCGCGCGACATGATCTCGATCACCTCGTCCACGTCCACCGAGGGGTCGAGTTGCACCGGAAGTCCATGACGCGCGAGCGTGGCGGCCGTGCGATCGCGCCACTCCGGGGCGAGCCCGAGCGCAT
Source organism: Actinomycetota bacterium (assembly GCA_005788075.1). Lineage (GTDB taxonomy): Bacteria > Actinomycetota > Thermoleophilia > Miltoncostaeales > Miltoncostaeaceae > SYFI01. The sequence continues at coordinate 601 of SXZC01000227.1, read as the reverse complement.
GCTCGCTCACGCGCAGCGCCACGAGCAGCCCCAGCGAGATCGCCTCGCCGTGGTGGTAGAGGTCGTACCCGGCGGCGGCCTCGATGCCGTGCCCCGCGGTGTGCCCGAGGTTGAGGATCGCCCGGCGGCCGAGGTCGAACTCGTCCTCGGCGACCACCTCGAGCTTGCACTCGGCGCATTGGCGGATGAGGTCGGCCAGCTCATCGTCGGGGCCCGGGAGATCGGGCCAGGCGGCCACCATCTCCATCAGCTCGCCGCCCACCAGCAACCCATACTTCACCACCTCGGCGAACCCACACGAGAGCTCGCGGGCCGGCAGCGTTCCGAGCACCGTGGTGTCCATCACCACGGCCTCGGGCTGGTACACGGCGCCCACGTAGTTCTTGCCCTCCGGCAGGTCCACCCCGGTCTTGCCGCCGAGCGAGGAGTCGACCATCGCGAGGAGCGTGGTGGGAACCTGCACCAGCCGCACGCCGCGCTGGTACGAGGCGGCGAGGAATCCGGCGAGGTCGCCCACAACGCCGCCGCCCACGGCGACCACGGCGTCACGACGGCGGATTCCGGCGCGGGCGCAGGCGCGGCTCAGGCGCTCGATCTCGGC
>SXZC01000226.1 GCA_005788075.1 Actinomycetota bacterium | reverse complement strand
GAGTCGACCATCGTCGGCACCGCGATCGGCCGCGCCCTCGCCGGAGGGCGCCCGGTCGCGATGGTGCAGTTCGCCGACTTCCTCCCGCTCGCCTACAACCAGATCGCGTCGGAACTGGCCACCATCTACTGGCGCACGGCCGGCGCATGGTCGGCTCCCGTGGTGATCCTCGCCCCATGCGGTGCGTACCGGCCGGGCCTCGGTCCGTTCCACGCCCAGACGATGGAGGCCACCTTCGCCCACATCCCCGGGCTCGACGTGGCCATGCCCAGCACCGCGGAGGATGCCGCGGGCATGCTCGAGGCCGCCCTCGACGGCGATCGGCCCACGCTCATCCTGGACCCGAAGACCTGCCTCAACGACCCGCTGCGCGCGTCGCGCGTGCAGGGCGCGCACCGGCCCGTGGTGCCCGGCCACGCCGCGGTGCGCCACCGCGGCGATGACGTCACCATCGTGGCGTGGGGCTCCACCGCCCCCATCGCCGAGCGCGCGGCCGCGGTGCTCGATGCCGCGGGCGTGGGCGTGGACCTCATCGACCTGCGCGGCATCGCCCCCTGGGACATGGAGGCCGTCACCGCCAGCGCCGCGCGCACGCGGCGCCTCGTGGTGGTGCACGAGGACAACCTCACGGGGGGATTCGGCGCGGAGGTGGTGGCGCACGTGTCCGACCACCTCGAGGGCGAGCTCACCACGCGGCGCATCGCGCGACCGGACACCTGGGTTCCCAACAACTACGTGAACCAGCTCGAGGTGCTGCCGTCCACCCGCGACGTGGTGGAGGCCGTGGCCGCGATGATCGGCGGCCTCGAGGTGACCGAGGCCGAGGGCGCGCAGGAGGTGGACGGCGTGCTGGCCGTGGAGGCCACGGGGTCGAGCCCCGCCGACCAGCAGGTGATGGTGGTCGAGTGGCTCGTGGCCGAGGGCGACACCGTCACCGAGGGCCAGGTGATCGCCGAGGCCGAGGGCGACAAGGCCACGTTCGAGCTGGCGGCCCCTGCGGCGGGCGAGATCTTCGGCCTGCACGAGGAGCTGGAGTCCGTGCCCGTGGGGACGGTGCTCGCGAGCATCACCCTGGCGCCCGGCGCCGCCGCGGCGCGGCGTCGCATGCCGCTCGAGCCCACCCTTCGCGTGCGGCGGGTGCCGGGGCATCAGCCCTCGCCGCTTCGCGCGGCGGCACCGGCCCCGGCGGCCACGGCCCTGCCGGTGGGCCTGTCGGGCTTCGCAGTGCGCGCGGGCGGGCGCATCCTCACCAACGCCGACATCGCCGCGCGCTTCCCCGGCCGCACCGAGGCCGACATCGTGCGGCGCACGGGAATCCGCCAGCGCCCCGTGCTGGCCCCCGGAGAGGACATCTCCGCGTTGGCGGCCAGGGCCGCGCGCGAGGCGCTCGAGGCCGAGGGCATGGCGCTCGGCGACCTCGAGGCCATCATCGCCGCCACGGGGACGCCCACGCGCCTGAGCCCCTCTGTGGCCTGCCTCGTGCAGAACGCCCTGGCCGAGGTCGATGGACCGGCCGACGTTGCGGCAAGCGACGTGTCGGCCGCGTGCTCGGGCTACCTCTACGCAATGCAATCGGCGCACGACATGCTGCAGCAGCGGCCCGAGGCATCGGTGCTGGTGATCACGGCCGAGGCCATGACCCGCTACGTCGACCCCGACGACTTCGACACCGTCGTGGTGTTCGGCGACGCCGTCACGGCCACGGTGGTGCACGGCCCCGCGCGCGCCGGCGACTCACCCGTGCTGCTTCACCGACCGGTGCTCTCGGCCAGCGGCGACGACGGCTCGGTGATCCGCCACGGGCCCGCCGACAGCGACCACCTGTTCATGGACGGCCCGCGGGTGTACACCCGCGCCGTGCGCGAGATGCTGCGCATGCTCGACCGCGCCGCCGCCCAGTCGGGGGCCTCGACAGCAGACCTCATGCACGTCATCCCCCACCAGGCGAATGGACGCATCATCTCGTCGGTGCAGGCGCGCAGCGGCCTGCCGGCCGACCGGTTCGTGGTGAACGTCGAGAACTGGGGCAACACGTCGTCGTCCACGATCCCCATCGCCATCGCGGAGCACCTGCCAAGCGGCCCGACGGGCCTCGGTGGCCTCGTGGCCTTCGGCGCGGGGCTCACCTCCGGTGCCGCTATCGTGGAGTTCACGGGCAACGACTGACCGGGGGAACGCCATGTCATCTGTCGAGTACTCACTGGCCATCGAGCTGGATCGCGACTTCGACGAGGTCGTGGCTGCCACACGCGAGGCCCTGGCGGCCGAGGGCTTCGGCGTGCTCACCGAGATCGACGTGAAGGCCACGATGAAGGCCAAGCTGGACGTCGACCGCGAGGAGTACCTGATCCTCGGCGCGTGCAACCCGCCGCTGGCCCACAAGGCGCTCGACGCGGAGCCCGAGCTCGGCGTGCTGCTGCCGTGCAACGTGGTGATCTACCGCACCGAGGGCAGGACCCGCGTGAGCGCCGTGGCCGCCGAGCAGATGCTGGGCATGGTGGGCAACGACGCCCTCGCACCGGTGGCCACCGAGGTGGCCGAGCGCCTCGACCGCGTGCTCGCGGCCGTCGCCTCCTCCTAGGGCGGCCTGCCGGGGAGACGCGCGGCTAGGCCGCGTCGTCCGCAGCGGCCTCGAGGATTCGCCGGGCGTCCTCGAAGCGCAGCCCCCGGCGCGCGAGCCAGCCGAGCGCGCGACGCCTGTCCCCGGAGTCGCTGGCCTGCGCCGGATACCGCCTGCGCACCTGCCGGATGAGCTCCTCGGCGTCGGGAGCGGCCTCGTCACGCGTCGGGCGCGTGCCCTCGTCGGGCCGCACGGCCTCGCGCACGGCCTGGGGCGACAGGCCCTTGCGCACCAGGCGGTCAGCCATGCGCGTGCGATCGGCGGCGCTGTCGGGAATGCCCGTGCGCGCCACGGCTGCGGCCAGTACCTGCGCATCGTGGCCCTCGGGCAGGGCCTCGTCGATCGCACGGGCCACGACCTCGTTGGCGAAGCCCACCCGCATCATCTCCGACCTGATGCGCCGTGACGCCCAGCCGCGCCCGGCAAGCCGCTCCACGCGCTGCGCGGCGTTGGCCTGCTCGTCCAGCAGCCCCGCCGCCTCGAGCCGAGCGAGCACGCGGGCCGCCTGCCCTTCCTCGGCGCGCCGG
>SXZC01000225.1 GCA_005788075.1 Actinomycetota bacterium | reverse complement strand
CCCGCCCTACGGTGCCTTCGGACCCGGCCTGCGGGCGGCGGCACAGGCCACCGGCTATCGATACGTGCTCATGTGGGATGTCGACACCAACGACTGGCAGGGCCCGAGCGCGTCGGTGATCACCCGCCGCGCGGTGGGCGGGGCGCGTGCCGGCTCGATCATCCTCATGCACACCAAGCCCAACACCGCGGCGGCCTTCCCCGACATCATCCGGGGCCTCAAGCGCAAGGGCCTCGAGCCGGTGGGGCTCGGCGAGTTGTTCTCCGCCGGTCGCCCCGGCTAGGCGCGGCATGACCCCCGGTGCCCCCCTCACCCGCCGGCAGGCGATCGTGGCGGCGGGCGGCGTCCTGCTCGCGGCATCGGCAGCGGGCATTCCCGGCATCGCCACGGCAGGGCGATCGCGGGCACGCGTGCACGTGGTGGGGGCGGGCCTCGCGGGTCTGGCGTGCGCCGAGCGCCTGGCGGCGGCCGGCGTGGACGTGCGCGTATGGGAGGCCCGCAACCGCCTGGGCGGGCGCACGCTCACCGACCTGCAGCTCGCGCCCGATGGCTGGGTGGAGTGCGGCGGGGAGTTCATCGACTCCGAGCACGCGGCCATGAAGCGCCTGTGCGCAGCGATGGGCGTGGGGCTCCAGGACCTCGAGGCGCTGGACATGCCGGGCCAGCCGCGCGACCTGGTGGCCGGGCGCGTGCAGCGCGGGGAATGGGCATCGGGTGCTGACGCCCGGCTGGCAGCTCGGGCCGCGCGCGACCTCCGCACGATGGGCGAAGCGCGGCTCGACCGCCTGAGCGCCGCCACGTGGCTCGCCCGCGCCATCACCGGCTGGCCATCGAGCGCGTTCGCGCGCTACCGCGCGGCGCTGGTGCGGGGCGAGTACGGCGTCGATCCGGCAGCGCTCTCCGCCGCGTGGCTGGTGACCGATCTCGCGGAGGACGCCCGTGCCGCGGAGACGGGCGAGGGCACCGAGCGCTACCGCGTGGACGGGGGCACGGTGCGATTGGTGTCGGCGCTCGAGAGCGTCATCGGATCGGGACGCGTCACCCGGGGTGCGCAGGTGACGGCGATCACCTCCTCAGGCGGCGAGGTGAAGCTCGCGGTCAACGCCCCGGGCGGCCGGCGCGTCGAGGTGGGTGACCTGGTGGTGGTCACCCTGCCGCCGCGGGTGCTGGCCGACGTCGACATGCGCCGGTCGGGCGTGCCGCGCGACGTCCTGCGCGGCATCGAGAAAATCGGCATGGGCACCAACGCGAAGCTGATCATCCCCTTCGCCCGGGCCTCCTGGCAGCGCGCGGGCTGGAGCGGCGATGGAACCAGCGACACCGCCATCGGCAGCACCTGGCAGGCCACCATGGGGCAGCGTGCCGACGGCGTGGCCCTCACCACGCTGGTGGGCGGCGCCCAGGGAGCGCGCATCGCGGGCCCCGACCACGGGCCCGCCACCGCGGCGTCGGTGGACGAGCGACTCGCCCTTGTCGACCGCATCGCCCCTGGCGCGAGCGATGCGGCACGCGATGGCGCCGTGGTGCACGCGTGGGCCCGCGACCCCTTCGCCCGCGGGTCGTACTCGGCGGCGCGCCCGGGACAGGACGACTCCTGGCCCGACCTCGCACGTCCCTATGGCCTCGTGCACTTCGCCGGCGAGCACGCCGACCCCGACTACTCCGGCTACATGGAGGGCGCGGTGAGGTCGGGGCAGCGCGCCGCACGGCAGGTGCTCGCCCGGCTCTAGCCGACCTGCCCCGGAGGCGGGGGCTGCTTCACGCGACCCCAGAGCGGGGCCAAGCGCGCGAGGTCGTGCGTGGGCGGCACGTCGTCGCGCAACGGGGGGTGACCGTCGACCATGCGGGCGAGGGCGCGACCGGTGCGGGCCTCCCACGGCGCGGCGTCGCGCGCGAGGGCGCGCCCGGTGGCCTCAGGCGGCAGCGGACGGTCGCTCGCGAGAAGCAGCAGGTTTCCCGAGGTGCGGTGCTCCAGCACCGCGGGCTCGGCCAACAGGGCCACCGAGGCGTACTGCTCCCCCATCCCCGCGGCCACGGCGCGGGCCAGGCCCAGCGATTCGACGTCGATGAGGTTCATCGCGTGCAGCCCCCCCGGGCGCAGCACCCGGTGCACGTCGGCCATGAACTCCGTCGTCGAGAGCGCGTGCGGCGCAACGAGCCCGATGAAGGCGTCCACCACCACCAGGTCGAGCGCGCCGTCGGGCAGGTCGGCGAGCGCCGCCCGCCCATCGCCCACCCGCACCTCGAGCCGCGGCACCTCATCGAGCATCAGGTGGTCACGCGATGCCTGCACCACGCCGGCGTCGCGCTCCACCACGGTCACGCGGGCGCGGCGGCGCGTGGCCACCAGGTAGCGGGCCAACGTGCATGGGCCACCGCCCACCTGCAGCGCGTCGAGGGCATCACGCGCCGGGAACATGGCGTCGATCACGCCCACCAGGTGGCGCAGGTACTCGAACCGGATGCGCGTGGGGTCGACGAGGTCCACGTGGCTGGCCTCCACCCCGTCCATGATCAGCAGCCGCCCACCGGGATGCTCGGGCTCGCGATCAGCCCGTATCTCGATCGTCACGTAATCCGCAACGATCGGATACGCCGGTGCCGGAGGAGCCCTCATTCGCGCATTGTGACCGGAGGCCGGCCTGTGGAAAAGGTGACAGTCACCGTGGCGGAAAAGGCGTCGGCTGCCGCGGCGCCTGCCGCTGCGGATCTTGCCACCCCTCAGGTGAGCAGCACGCCTCCATCCACCACGAGTTGCGCGCCGGTGACGTAGGTGGACAGGTCGGAGGCCAGGAACAGCACGGCGCGGGCGATGTCGTCGGGGTCGCCCATGCGGCCCTCCGGAATGCGGGCGCTGAAGGCGGCGACCGCGTCGGACGATCCCCCTCCCATCTCCTCCACGCCGGGGGTGAGCACCCCGCCCGGCGCCACCGCATTGACGCGGATGCCGTG
>SXZC01000224.1 GCA_005788075.1 Actinomycetota bacterium | reverse complement strand
TGCGGGCCGGCGCGCGCGCGCCGAAGCCGCGCTTCCCTCCGATGTCGCGGAGCAGGCGGCGGCGCGCGCCTACGCCGAGTCGCGCATCGCCGCGGCGGCGAGCGCCGCCTCCCGCTCCGCGGCATCGGCGGGAAGCGCGGCTTCGGCGCGCGCGCGCCGGCCCTCATCCCCGCACACCACGGCACGGGCAAGCGCCTCGCCGTCGGGAAGGAGGGTGACCGTCACCCCCGGGGTGACAGTCACCGGGTCGGGGCCGCTCAGGGTTCCCCCGGGGCCCGTGACCGTGATTCCGCCCGAGAGGTCGATCGGGACCCCGGCCAGCAGCCCCTCCGACCTCAGGGAACGCCAGCCGCCTCCCTCGGCAATGGTGGGCGCTGGCAGGCCCAGTGCCCGCGCCGCCCGTTCCGCGTCCTGCTCGCGCACCTCTACGTCGACATCGCGCGGGCGCACCGGGTGGCCGCGCAGCAGGCGGGCGGCTCCGCCCGCGAGCAACCAATGCACCCCGGCGTCATCGAGGCGCAGCGCCACGGCCCGCACCACCGCCAGCACCCGAGCGGGGGGTGGGGGTGCCGCCGCTATGCTGCCTCCTCCGTGCCCGGCCGCTTCTTCATCACCACGCCCATCTATTACGTGAATGCGGAGCCCCACGTGGGGCACGCCTACACGACGATCATGGCCGACGTGATCGCCCGCCACCACCGCCAGCGGGGCGACGAGGTGTTCTTCCTCACAGGCACCGACGAGCACGGCGCCAAGATCGCCCGCGCCGCCGATGATGCCGGGCGCACGCCCAAGGAGCATGCCGACGAGCTCTCGGGACGCTTCCGCGAGATGGGGCGCGTGCTGGGCGCGAGCAACGACTTCTTCATCCGCACCACCGATGAGCAGCACAAGGCCGTGGTGCAGGAGCTCATCGTGCGGATGCACGAGAAGGGCGACATCTACAAGGGCTCGTACGGCGGCTGGTACTGCACCTCGTGCGAGGCCTTCTACAACGAGGGCGACCTCGCCGAGGGGCGCACCTGCCCCACCCACCGGCGCGAGGTGGAGTGGATCGAGGAGGAGAACTGGTTCTTCCGCCTCTCGGCCTACCGTGACCGCCTGCTCGCGCACTACGACGCCGTGCCGGCCTTCGTGCGCCCGAAGTCCCGCATGAACGAGGCCCGCAGCATGGTGGAGATGGGCCTCGACGACCTGTCGATGAGCCGCGCCCAGGTGGAGTGGGGGGTGACGGTTCCGTGGGATCCCGCGCACACGGTGTACGTGTGGGTGGACGCCCTCTTCAACTACTACACGGCCCTCACGTACGCCGATCCGGGCACCGACCTGGTCGACCGCCTCTGGCCGCCCACGCTCCAGCTGATGGCCAAGGACATCCTCAAGTTCCATGCCGTCATCTGGCCGTCGCTCCTCATGAGCGCCGACCTCGCGCTGCCCGAGCGCCTGTTCGTGCACGGCTACGTGCTGAAGGGCGGCGAGCGCCTGTCGAAGACCACCGGCAACATCGTCGACCCGTTCCCCTACATCGAGCGCTACGGCCTCGACGCCCTGCGGTACTACCTGTGCCGCGAGATCCGCTTCGGCGACGACGGCACCTTCACCGACGAGGGCTTCCACCAGCGCTACACCACCGAGCTCGCCAACGACTTCGGCAACCTCCTCTCGCGCACCACCAAGATGATCGATCGCTACCGCGATGGGGTGGTGCCCGCCGATCCGGGTGGCGACGCCGACCTCGCGAACGAGGCCCTTGCCGCGCGCGAGCAGGTGCTCGCGCACTTCGACCGCGATGACGTGACCGGCGCGGTGGAAGCGGCATGGGCGTGGGTGCGGCGCCTGAATCGCCTCGTGGAGGAGCGCGAGCCGTGGACGCTCGCCAAGGACGCCGCCCGCGCCGGCGAGCTCGACCAGGCGCTGTTCAGCCTCGCCAACGGCCTGCGCATCGCGGCGATCCTGCTGTGGCCGGTCATCCCGCAGTCGTGCGAGGCCGTCTTCTCGGCACTCGGGGAGCCCGTCAACGGGGTACTGCTCGCCGGCGCCGCCTGGGATGCCGGCACGCCGGGTGCGCGCGTGACCCCGCCCGACCCGCTGTTCCCCCGCATCGAGGTGGACGAGGTGACCGCGTAGTCGACTCGCACTGCCACCTGCCGTCGTGCGACGACCCCGTGCCCGACCTCATCGCGGCTGCGGCTGCGGCGGGAGTGGAGCGCGTGGTCACGATCGGCTGCGGCCGCGCGCAGAGCGAGCAGGCGGTGGCCCTGGCCGAGGCGCACCCGCAGGTGTACGCCGCCGTGGGGGTGCACCCCGTGGATGCCGGCCGCGGCAACTGGCGCGACTCCGACGTGGACTGGCTGCGCGACCTGGCGGCGCACGAGAAGGTGGTGGCCATCGGCGAGGCCGGGCTCGACTACTTCCACGAGCGCACCACGCCCGACGACCAGCCGCGGGCCTTCCGCGCGCAGGGCGAGCTCGCGGCCGATCTGGGCATGCCGCTGGTCATCCACACCCGCGACGCGGCGGACGACACCATGGTGATCCTGCGCGACCTGGGCCTCACCGACGTGGTGCTGCACTGCTTCTCGATTCCCGAGTACCTCGACGAGGCGCTTGAGCGCGGGTGGACCATCAGCCTCGCGGGCCCCGTGACCTTCCCGAAGAACACCGCGCTTCGCGACGTGGTGCCGCGCATCCCGGCCGATCGGCTGATGGTGGAGACCGATGCGCCGTACCTGGCGCCGGTTCCGATGCGCGGCAAGCGCAACCAGCCGGCCTTCGTGGCGCACACGCTCGCCTGTGTTGCCGAGCTGCGCGGGGATGCCGTGGCCGACCTCGACGCTTCGACCTCCGCCACGGCCGCGCGCGTATTCGGATGGTGAGCGAGCCCCCGGAGCGCGTCGGCACCCAGCGCCTCATGGAGCGGCATGGCATCAGGCCGGACACCGACCTGGGCCAGCACTTCCTGCTCGACGAGAACCTCGCAGACCTCGCCGTGCGCATGGCCGAGGTGGGCCCGGACGACGTGGTGCTCGAGATCGGCGCCGGTCTCGGCACGCTCACGGCGGCGCTCGGCCGCGCGGCGCGTGTGGTGCACGCCCTCGAGGTGGATCCGCGCATGGCCGATCCCCTTGCCGAGGCCACCGCGGGAATGGACGGCGTGCGCATCCACTGGGGCGACTGCATGAAGGTCGACCTCGAAGGGCTCGACCCACCGCCCACCCGCGTGGTGAGCAACCTGCCGTACCACGTGGCCACGCCCATCCTCATCGAGACCATCTGCCGCCTTCCCCTGGTGGCGCACTGGGCCCTGATGACCCAGCGCGAGGTGGCCGACCGCTGGCTGGCCGGCCCGGGTTCGCGGCTCTACGGGGGGCCGTCGGTGGTGATCCAGCTCGCATGCGAGGCGTCCGGGCGCCGCGCCGTGGGTCGCGAGGTGTTCTCGCCGCGGCCCCGGGTGGACTCGGCGCTGGTGGCGCTGCGGCGCGTGGCCCCGGCCCCTGGCGCCGCCACGCGGGGCATCGTGCGCGCGGCCTTCGCCGTGC